>NZ_JBAHZB010000109.1:0-11500 GCF_036697315.1 Alteromonas sp. 14N.309.X.WAT.G.H12 | reverse complement strand
GCGTGTAGGTGATTATGTTGTGGCTATTGGTAATCCTTTCGGTCTTTCTCAAACAGTAACTTCCGGGATTATTTCAGCCTTGGGACGTTCTGGTTTAAATATTGGTGGTTATGAAGACTTTATCCAGACCGATGCGGCCATTAACCGCGGTAACTCTGGTGGTGCGCTGGTTAACCTGCGCGGTGAATTAGTGGGTATCAATACCGCCATATTCGGCCCTAACGGGGGCAATGTGGGTATTGGATTTGCCATCCCCAGTAACATGATGAAGAGTCTGGTCGATCAAATCGTGGAATTCGGTGATGTACGCCGTGGATTGCTCGGCGTTATGGGTAACGATGTGGATGCAGGATTGGCCAAAGCCATGGGCGTAAGTGCCAACCGCGGCGCCTTTGTTCGTGAAGTAACCCCTGAATCCGCCGCCGAAAAAGCAGGCCTTAAAGCCGGTGATATCATCACCAAATTCAATGGTCGTGAATTGCATAGCTTCCGCGAATTAGCCGCCAAAATTGCAAGTATGGGCGCTGGCGCAGACGTTGAATTGACCATCGTACGTGAAGGGGATGAAAAAGTAGTATCGGTAACCTTAGACGATGCTTCAAACAGCAAAGTCACTGCTGCTACCTTACACCCCGCTTTAGAAGGTGCCACCTTAGTAAACGGTAAAGACGACGCGGGCAACGACGGCGTGAAAGTATCGGAGATTGAACGCAATAGTCCTGCGGCACGTATTGGTTTAGAAGCCGATGATGTCATCATTGGTGTGAACCGTCAGCGAGTTAGAACCGTAGCAGAATTCCGTAATAAAATTGATGATTCAGGGGAAAACGTTATTGCCCTGAATGTCAGACGGGGAACTGCCACAATCTACCTTGTCATTCGATAAGACACTGCATACAACACCCTGGCGTAAGCCGCCAGGGTGTTTGTTTCCTGTGAAATCCTCTTTCAAATTGGTATTCAAGCATTTAGGTGATATCCTTAGCAGCACGAACCCCGCCTCGTTCAAGGAATACCTGAGAGGCAATACGGAATAAGACAGGCGTGGCTGGTAAGCAATTTTTTCACTTCCTCATAAAATCCATTGTGCTGGGCATCATAGTCGCAGCGTTTATGCTCGTGTTCATGCCAGGGCTGCGCAAAGGTGCAGGCTTTGCAGATAGCTTTTTCAACATCGATAGCACACCTTCACGCCGTGAATCTTATTATTTGGCATTAAGTCGTTCAGCGCCTGCGGTGGTGAATATTTATAGTGTCAGTATTGAAACCGACACCGGATTATTTCGTAATCGTCCCCGAGAGCGTGCTAGCCTCGGCTCAGGCGTCATCATGACGGAAAATGGCTACCTGCTAACCTGTAACCATGTGGTGGCCGATGCGGACAGCATTTTTGTTGCCGTTCAGGACGGGCGGGTACTTGAAGCCCAAATCGTAGGCACTGATGAACTTACCGATTTAGCGGTCTTAAAAGTAAACGCAGACAACCTGCATGTCATTCCCCAAATGGAGGAGCCAGATGTACATGTGGGCGATCTTGTAATGGCTATCGGTAACCCATTCGATTTAGGGCAAACCATTACTCACGGTATCGTAAGTCGTGCAGGTAGAAATGGGCTCTCCAACTATGTCGACTTCATTCAAACCGATGCGGTGTTAAATCAAGGTAATTCGGGGGGCGCACTGGTAGACAGCAATGGCTCTTTAGTGGGCATAACCAACGCCAACTTCCAGGTACGCGACTCTCAAAACGGTGTGCGTAACGTTGACGGTATTAATTTTGCGGTACCTTATGAACTTGCCAAGCGTGTGATGGATGAAATTATTCAAAAAGGTAAAGTCACCCGCGGGCAGCTTGGCTTTATTGGCAGTGAGATACGAGACAGTCCGGGAATTGAAGTGACGGCTGTAGCAGCAAACAGCCCCGCAGATCGCGCTGGATTGCAAGCCGGCGATATCATCATGGCCATCGATGGAATACGTCTTGAAAGTGCCTCTAAAACACTGGATATGATTGCAGAAACCCAGCCGGGCACAACACTTGAATTGGAAATTAGCCGAAACGGCGAGAGCTTAAGCATCAATGCCGTGGTGGCAGAACTTGGGCAGACAGCCTTGTCCTCTGGCGGTTCACTGTAAGTACGATAGCCTAGCCGCTATTTTCCTCTTTTCTACAGGGTTCCTTTGTACAGGCGTGGTTCGTTTGCGCGGTGTTATCCGATTGGGGCTCTTTTGCAGAAGCTAAGGGGGGCTCACCAACAAGTACAATTGTCACTATCATAATGGAAAACAATACAACCGGTATGGCATTTTTAGGGTTTTGTAATAACCCTTGTCGAATTAAACGACGTAAAAATAACACGCTATTCACCCATTAATCCTAATCAAAATAAAGACGTGATATCACCGAAATATCCCATCATGCTTTTATCTTATTCCATGACACACTGCTTTCTAAGAATATTGTATAAAATCACAATCTTAAAGAAAGTATGTATAGCATATGTCATGCAAAGTTAGTACTTAAATGCAGCTTCTCTGCATCTAACTGCACATTTTTTGATAACTTATCTAGGTATCTGTATACAAATTTCGCAGTGATTTTGGATCACCACTATTTTGACAATTCAACCTAAGTCACTTTCCCCACAAACAACATACATTGGAAGGCTCCATACTTCCGATCCAAAACCTGACTATTGGTCGCAATGGGTAACCTCCTCTTCCCTCAACCAAGCCGGTCACGATCCCCTTTAAGCTAGAATACGTAGGGCTGGTAAACAGCTTGAAATAGTCGGTTTGGTTATCTAATTGGAGCCTATTCTAATGAAGCCAATCATTCTCATCGAAAACGATAGAGGTTTAAAAACGCTGTTAAAGCGCCTTATGACCCAACTTGATAGTTGGGTAGACGGTTAAACTGCGTATAGAAGAAAGCAAATGTTCACTATGTTTGCACGGTGAGAACGATGGGCGGTAGGGGCGAGGCCGATTTTATTCGGCGCTACCTAAATACTGAACGCTATTCACGCACCCGTATGATATTAGCGCCCAGACCATTGAGTTTTTCTTCAATACTCTCGTAACCCCGATCCAAGTGATAGATACGGCTTACGTGAGTTTCCCCTTCGGCAATCAAACCGGCAATCACTAAGCTTGCTGACGCGCGAAGATCAGTGGCCATTACCGGTGCCCCTTTTAACGACGAACTGCCTTTGGACACTGCACTATTGGCTTCAAGGGAAATTTCAGCGCCCATGCGTTGTAGTTCAGGTACATGCATGAAGCGGTTTTCGAAAATAGTTTCAGTGATCACACCTGTACCTTCGGCCACGCAATTGAGGGTGACGAACTGGGCTTGCATATCGGTGGGAAACGCAGGATGCGGTGCAGTTTTCACCTGCACGGCGGTAAGCTTTTTACCCTGCATATCTAAGGTGATCCAATCATCCCCCACACTGATATCCGCGCCGGCTTGACGGAGTTTATTAATCACCGCTTCCAATGTTTCGGGAGCCGCCCCAGTACAGGTAACTTTGCCGCCAGATACCGCAGCGGCCACTAAAAACGTCCCGGTTTCAATGCGGTCAGGTAATACCCGATAATCGCAACCACCAAGGCGGGGGACCCCTTCAATAGTAATATGATCGGTGCCGGCACCACTGACTTTTGCGCCCATCTGATTGAGACAATTAGCCAGATCAACAATCTCCGGTTCCCGAGCCGCGTTTTCCAGTTCCGTTGTGCCATCAGCCAGCGCCGCCGCCATCATCAGGTTTTCTGTGGCACCTACGCTCACCATATCCATAAAGATACGGGCGCCTTTTAAACGTCCATTAACCCGCGCCCGGATGTACCCCTCATCCACTTCGATTTCGGCGCCCATTTGCTCAAGACCGGTCAAATGCAGGTTCACGGGACGGGCACCAATGGCGCAACCTCCGGGTAAAGAAACATTTGCCATGCCCTGTTTGGCCAATAACGGCCCTAAAACCAAAATAGAGGCACGCATGGTTTTTACCAGCTCATAGGACGCTGTCACGCTATTTAAGCTTGCCGCGGAAATGGTGACTTCATTGGTATCAGGACGGGCCACTGTGGCACCTAGCTGGGTAAGTAAGGCGGTAGTGGTATTGATGTCGCGCAACGCCGGTACGTTGGTAAACCGGCATGGATCATCCGTTAGTAGAGGGGTCATCAATAAGGGCAACGCTGCATTCTTAGCGCCGCTAATACGAACCTCACCAATCAGTGGCGGGCTTTTTTTTATGATAAGTTTATCCACGAATACCTGAACCGTTATTGAGGTAAATGAAACTGACGTTCTTTTTGCCAGTCTGCTTCTGAGAAGGTCTTAATTGATATTGCGTGCATGGTACCGTCAGCAATCTTGTCTTGCAGCGGCGCATAAACCGCTTGCTGACGTTTTACTCTGCTCATTTCATTAAAGCTATCACTCACTGCAATCACAGTGTAGTGAGAGCCTTCACCTCGTACGTGCACTTCGGCCAGTCCAAGCTTATCTTTCAATAAGGCTTCAATTTCGGTTAATTCCATAATATGTCAACTCTCAGCTAAAGGTGCGTTAGTTTACCGGTAAAAGCGTATCAACGTCGCTGATTTTTGCCAGTTTTAGCAGTTTGTCCGGTACGTTTGCCAAGGTGACCTCCACCTGACTCCGCTTGCCGTCACGCACTGCATTAATCAACCAGGCTAATCCCGCGCTGTCGATCCTTTCTACATCACTTAAATCCAATACACATTGCCCTTTGGCAATCAGGGTAGATTGTTCGGTGGAGCTTAGCATACCCCACCAATTTTTAGCGAGAGTATCTCGATCAAGATGGCCGTGGATATGCAAAACCCCTTCATCATTTAATTGAAAAAGACTCACGAATTTTCCTTTTCCTTCGCTTGCTCAACTTGTTCACCGACGGGTTGCTCGATTTTTTCACGCATCAACTTGATGACGGCATCGATACCTTCTTGACGTAAAATAGGCTCAAACTCACTGCGTTTACTGTTCAATAAACTGATACCTTCAGCCACCATGTCGTAAGCTTTCCATTCATTCGTGCGGTTGTCTTTTCTCACTTTAAACGCCACTTTAATTTCTGGGCGCTCTGGATCTTGAACAACAGCACGGACCGTCACGGATTTTTTATCTGCAAAATCCCCTTCAGGTTCAAAGGTTACGGTTTGATTATCGTAGTAACCCATCGCCACTGCGTACGTGGTGATCAAATATTCTCTAAATACTTGCACGTATTCTGACAACTTATCTTTAGGTACTGTTTTAAAGTACTTTCCTAACACCATAAAAGCAGCAAACTGATAATCGATGTGAGGAAGCAATTCTTCTTTCATGATTGTTCGCAACACCTCTGGATCCGCGGCAATCTCAGTTTGACTCGCTTTTATACGATCAAAGGTTTGTAAACCCACAGTTTTGACCAGCGCATACGGATTTTGTTCATCCACATCTTGTGCGAATGCGTTTCCCGTCACCGACGCAAACGTTAACAAAGCGATAAGTACAAATTTTTTCAAGGCATCATCTCCTAAATAGTGTCCTGATAGCGTCATCAGTATGCATAAAGACCGGACGCCATATAAAAAGATTTCAGATTAATCGTCACTACTGCCACGGTTAAACAAGAACTGGCCGATGAGATCTTCCAGTACCAAGGCTGATTTGGTGTCCTGTAAATAGTCACCGTCTTTCAGTTCTTCAACCCCATCAAAGGAGAAACCGGGCTGGAATCCGACGTACTGCTCACCTAACAGGCCAGATGTCAAAATAGACACAGAGCTGGTATCAGGAAAACCTTCGTAATCGGTAGAAATACTCAGTGTGACTACCGGCGTATAATCGTCCTGATCCAAATGAATATTCGATACTCGACCAATGGTCACCCCACCGACTTTCACCGCTGAACGCACTTTCAACCCACCAATGTTGTCAAATTTAGCGTAGAGAGTATAAGTATCACCCGCGCTAGACATGGTTTGATTGGCTACTTTCAGTGCCAGTAGTAAAATTGCACCTATTGTAAGAACAACAAACACTCCTACCATGAGTTCTGTTTTATACTTGTTCATTAATATCCCCTACTCAATTCCGAACATCAGGGCGGTCAAGACAAAATCCAGCCCCAATACAGCTAAAGATGAAAATACGACCGTTTCTGTAGTTGCTTTACTGATACCCTCTGATGTCGGTATCGAATCGTATCCTTTAAATATGGCAATCCAGGTCACAACCAAGGCAAAGACGAGGCTTTTTATCACGCCATTCATGACATCTTTTTGCCATTCCACCGATGATTGCATAATGGACCAGTAACTCCCGCTATCGACACCAAGCCAGTCAACCCCTACAAGGTGACCACCTAAAATACCCACAGCACTAAAAATTAAGGCCAGCGATGGCATGGAAACAATCCCCGCCCAAAAACGGGGAGCGACCACCCGTCGCAGCGGATCCACGGCCATCATTTCTAAACTGGATAGCTGCTCTGTGGCCTTCATAAGACCAATTTCCGCAGTGAGCGCCGATCCCGCCCGACCAGCAAACAACAATGCCGTAACCACAGGCCCCAATTCTCGCAGCAGCGACAACGAGACCATGGGCCCCAGACTGCCTTCCGCGCCGTAATCGACCAAAATGGTGTAACCCTGTAGGGCCATCACCATACCGATAAACAATCCTGACACCACGATAATCAATAAAGACTGCACGCCGACAACATAAACCTGACGTATGGTCAGCGAAACATTTTTTAATTTAGGCGCCGCAAAAAGTGCACCTGCTAACATAAGCCCCGCTCGGCCTACAGCCGCTAGACGGGCTATGGTATGCGCGCCGATTTGTTGTAAGAAATTCATGATTTCTCTCCAAACAGACTCGTCGCTAAATCATTTGCAGGGTAATGAAAAGGGACCGGACCATCGGCTTCACCTTTCAAAAATTGCTGCACCAACGCCGACTCACTATTGCGGATTTCATCCGCCGTACCTTCACCAATAATTCTTTTGTCAGCAAGAATATAAATATAATCAGCGATGGTAAGCACCTCGGTCACATCATGGGTTACCACAATGCTGGTGACATCAAGGGCGTCGTTCAATTGACGTATCAGCTTTACCAAAACGCCCATGGAAATCGGATCCTGACCGGCAAAGGGTTCGTCATACATGATTAAATCGGGGTCAAGGGCAATGGAACGGGCTAACGCAGCTCGTCTTGCCATTCCGCCAGACAGCTCACTGGGCATCATGTTTGAGGCACCGCGCAAACCTACAGCCTGTAGCTTAAGTGCGACAATCGTATCGATGATATCGTCACTCAACTTGGTATGCTCTTTTAAGGGAAACGCCACATTATCGTGTACGGTCATATCAGTGAATAACGCGCCACTTTGAAACAACATGCTCATACGACGTCGGGTTTGATAGAGCTCACCACGATTCATCGACACAATGCTGCTGCCATCAAACCGTATATCACCTTTATCAGGCGTAAGCTGACCGCCAATCAGTTTAAGAAGCGTAGTTTTACCTATCCCGCTAGGCCCCATTACCGCAGTAATTTTACCTTTGGGCACAACAAAACTTACGCCGTCATAGATGACTCTCTCGCCGCGGCGAAAGACCATATTTTCTATTTCGACTAAATTCTCCATAGATTTGAAAATAAGCCTTCTATTTAGCGGACACATCAGCGTGTGCCCAGATGAAAACACGAACTTCACTCACCAGTGTAGTTTTCACTTAATTGTACGCGCTTTGGGACGCAACGCCAAAGCAAAAAAGTTACAAGTTATGTTCGTATTAACAGAACGATGATACGCTGCTTAGCAAAACCCAAGCCATTGTGCTTATAACTGGTGAATAATTTGAATACTTAAATAAACAAGCACAACAAAAATTATTTGTCAGGATTAGGACAATCTAAAAACCAATGTGGCATCAGACTTACTCTTTTTTTACATGTTGACAGTAGATTAAGGGTCGTGGTGATTTTTTCTGCTGATAGTTTTTATAGTCACAAAAAATACTGCTCTATACGTCCTTATGACAGGTTTAACAACAAAGATTATCTGCGATTGATGCACTATTAACCAATTGAGTGCGTATATAGCAGTATTCTACTGAAAACGTAGGCAAAAGCCGCCGTTTTTGCGACAATCCGAAAAAACAAAGGATGAATGATAACTTGTGATTGTTTCTATCTGTATTTTCCTGCTGGGTTTAGCTGTTTTAAGCTGGAGTGCCGATCGATTTGTCTATGGTGCTTCGGCATTAGCGAAAAATATTGGCATCTCGCCAATGATGATTGGTTTGACGATAGTCGCAATGGGATCCTCTGCCCCGGAAATTGTGGTATCGGCGATTGCTTCTGCCAATGGCAATATGAATACCGCAGTGGGTAACGCCCTAGGATCTAACATTACAAATATAGCCTTGGTGTTAGGGATCACAGCCCTTATTCGTCCCCTGGTGGTTTCGTCTTCAACATTAAAGCGGGAATTTCCCGTACTTATGCTCGTCACTGTTCTTGCCATGTTTTTCCTCAACAACGGCACACTTTCCCATATAGAAGGTTTAATTCTAATTGGTTTATTCGTTTTTGTTTTGGCCGGTATGGCATGGATTTCCCTACAGGTCGACAAGGAAGATCCTTTAGTGGCAGAAACGGACGGAGAAATTCCCACCGGGGTAAAAACCGGGAATGCGCTACTTTGGGTGGGCGTTGGTATTTTGTTATTGCCATTAAGTGCCCATTATATGGTTGGTGCCGCCGTGGAAATTGCCCATCACTTCGGCGTGTCCGATCTGGTGATTGGCTTGACAATCATTGCCCTTGGCACCAGTTTACCGGAACTTGCAGCCAGTATCGCCGGTGTATTGAAAGGGGAAAGCGACCTCGCGCTGGGTAACATTATCGGCTCGAATATCTTTAATTTACTTGCTGTGTTGGGCATGCCGGGGCTTATCTCTCCTGGCTTGCTTGACGAAAACGTATTTAACAGAGACATGTGGGTGATGTTTGGGCTCACCGTACTGCTGTTTTTCCTAAGTTTTAATTTTATAGGCAAACGGCAACTAGGTCGTCTTGAAGGCGGTATATTTGTTCTCTGTTTTCTCGCGTATCAATTTTGGCTTTTTGGATAACATGAAAAACACATCTGCATATATTTTGTCAGCAAAACGGGTGATAGACATTGAAATATCCGCCGTGCAACAGCTGGCTCATCGCCTGAATGATAACTTTGTTCAGGCCTGTGATTTGCTCGCTACCTGCACCGGAAAAGTGGTTGTCTGTGGTATGGGCAAGTCTGGTCATATTGGACATAAGATCGCGGCCACCTTAGCAAGCACAGGTACGCCGTCGTTTTTCATGCATCCGGGCGAAGCCAATCACGGCGACCTTGGTATGCTTAGCGAAAATGACGTGCTACTGGCCATATCTAATTCTGGCGAAACCAGTGAATTGGTCAACTTACTGCCCGTTGTTAAACGGCTAAATGTGCCGGTGATTGCCATGACCAACCGTGCCAACAGCACGTTGGGACAGCACGCAGATATCGTGCTTGATATCAGCGTTGAACAAGAAGCCTGTTCGCTAGGCCTTGCCCCCACGTCCAGCACCACAACAACGCTGGTATTGGGTGACGCACTCGCTATCGCCCTGCTGGATGCAAAAGGATTTACCCCTAACGATTTTGCCTTGTCTCACCCGGGCGGCAGTTTAGGTAGAAAGCTGCTACTTAAGGTAGCCGATATTATGCTCACCGACGGTGATCTTCCCCTTGTAGGGGCAACGGCAACGGTGACTGAAGCGCTACTTGAAATATCCAGTAAGGGGCTGGGCATGACCGGGATCATCGATGAAAACAAAACATTGGTGGGCATCTTTACAGACGGTGATTTACGGCGCATTCTGGATGCGAAAACAGATATCCATACCACCAAAGTGAATGCGGTGATGACACGAGGAGGACGCGTAACCACTGCCGATACATTGGCTGTGGAAGCACTCAATATCATGGAAGCCCATAAAATAAGCGCACTGATGGTCGTCGATGATCAACAAAGGCCCATTGGGGCATTTAACATGCACATGTTACTTAAAGCAGGGGTAATATAATGAGTCATGCAGTTACCTTTTATGGCGTCATTAGCGATGAACGCTTTGCAAAACTCAAATCGCTGAAACTACTGGTCTGTGATGTGGATGGTGTTTTTTCCGATGGCCGAATCTATTTGGGTAACGGCGGCGAGGAGCTTAAAGCTTTTCATACCCGGGACGGCTATGGCATAAAAGCACTGATTAACAGTGGCGTGGAGGTTGCGGTGATCACCGGTCGTTCCTCTGAAATTGTGTATAACAGAATGACCGCGCTAAACGTTAAGCACATCATCCAGGGACAAGAAAACAAAGCGGAAGCCATGGCGGCCTTATGTGCCCGTTTAGGACTAAACCCAGATCAGGTCGCGGCGATAGGCGACGATATGCCTGATCTCGGTATGTTCCAATACGCAGATACCAAGATAGCGGTTAAAGACGCCCATCCGGCAGTCACCCGTGAAGCCAATTGGATCACCACAAAACCCGGTGGTTTTGGTGCCGTTCGCGAGGTATGCGACATTGTAATGCAAGCGTTAGGTACCTTAGATACCATTCACGGTGCGAGTGTATGAACCGGCTAGGGATCAGTATTGCTGCCCTGTTTATATTGGCGCTGATGCTCTATGTGCCCTTATGGATGGAAGAAGAAGATCCGCTTAAACAGAATGCCGGATCCGATGCGCTACGTCCCGCTTACAAGGCTAAAAACCTGACAACCACGATTTTCAACAGTGAAGGTAAACTTAACCACGAGGTATTTGCCGTTTCCATGGAGCATTACGATCAATTGGGTTTTGTTTTATTTTCTCAGCCCAAATACACCGTGTTTCTGGATGATGGCGAACCGCCATGGCAGGTCACCGCATTAGAAGGCACACTGTACGACAACGACCTGATACAATTGGAAGGCAATGTAGTGATAAAAAGTCTGAATGAAAATGACTTTGTACGCACCATCACCACCGAATTCATCAAGGTTAATTTAGACGACAAAACCATGATTTCCGATCAACCCGTGGACATACGCGGTGTTCAGACCGTAATAAAAAGTAATGGTTTTGATGCAAACCTTAGCACACAACAATATGAGTTAATTGATCATGTTCAAACCATTTATTCCCCTGGCAGTTAGTCTTTATAGTGTATCGGTGCTTTTGGTGTCTGCCCCGGTGTGGGCTGACTCCAGTGATTTTAAAAAACCCATTACCGTGGATGCCAGCTCTCAGTTTATTGATGGAAAAAAGAAAACCTCCATTTTTAAGGATAATGTGAAAATCACCCAAGGCTCCCTAGTTATTGAAGCCGACGAAGTCGAAGTTATTGCATCACAAGGGGAAGGACAGGAAATTTTTATCGCTCGCGGAGAAC
>NZ_JBAHZB010000108.1:0-11832 GCF_036697315.1 Alteromonas sp. 14N.309.X.WAT.G.H12 | reverse complement strand
CGCTTAAACACACTACAAAATGTGCGGGATGCTGGTATGAATGTGTGTTCTGGCGGTATTGTGGGCATGGGCGAATCTGCCTCTGATCGGGCGGGCTTGTTGGTACAACTAGCTAACTTACCCGAGCATCCCCAAAGTGTACCCATTAACATGTTAGTAAAGGTTGAAGGGACACCTTTAGATAGCGTGGATGATCTAGAGCCGTTTGAATTTATTCGTACCATTGCCATTGCACGGATCATGATGCCCGCGTCACATGTTCGCCTTTCTGCGGGACGGGAAAATATGAACGAGCAGATGCAGGCGTTATGTTTTATGGCCGGCGCAAATTCCATTTTTTACGGGTGCAAACTGTTAACCACGTCGAATCCCGATACCCACGAAGATGTATTATTATTTAAAAAATTAGGCATTAACGCCGAGCGTACCCGGGATTTTTCTGATGAAGCCCATGAACAGGCGTTGCAAGAAGAAATTGCCGCGCAACCCGATGCCAGTGATTTGTTTTATGATGCCACGGCGACCCAAAACGCTCCAGTGACGGAGGTGTAATGGCATTTGATTTTATCAGTGCCAGGTTGCAAGAAAAACACGCAGCGGGTTACTTGCGTCGTCGTAGTTGTATTGAATATGAGAAAGACGGCATCATTTGTGTCGATGGCGAACACTATTTAAATTTTGCCAGCAATGATTACCTGGGAATGCGACACCACGAAGGGGTGTTACAAAGCTGGGTTGAAGGGTTGGCACAATTTGGCGGCGGTAGTGGAGCCTCGCCTTTAGTAACCGGTTATACCCAGGCGCATGCTGCACTAGAAGGCTATATTGAAAGCCATTTGCAGCGTGAGGCGGTGTTACTGTTTAATTCTGGATTTGCGGCCAATCAAGCCATTTGTCAGGCGTTATTAAAAGACGATACCCGGGTGCTTGCTGATAAGTATATGCATGCCTCTTTTTTAGATGGCGCATTAGCTTCCCAGGCGCCGTTACGGCGTTTCGGCCACAATGATTTAACCCACCTAAAGTCGTTATTGGCAAAAGGGACGGGAGATTGTCTGGTTGCCAGTGAAGGCGTGTTCAGTATGGACGGCGATCAAGCGCCGGTGTCAGAGCTGGTCGCTTTGTGTCAGGGGAATGATGCCTGGTTAATGCTCGACGATGCCCACGGTTTTGGTGTACTGGGGGAAAGTGGCTTAGGCACGGCAGAACATTACGGGCTGTCGCAACAGGCGTTGCCGGTGCTTATGGGCACATTTGGCAAGGCCGTAGGCACCGCCGGTGCCTTTGTTGCCGGCAGTCAGGCATTGATTGATTATTTAATTAACGAAGCCCGTCATTATATTTATTCCACGGCCATGCCGGCTTCTCAGGCGGTGGCCACCTTATATTCACTTACGGCCATCGCCGCCGGTGATGAAAGGCAAAAGCTGTTTGACAACATTGCGCTTTTTCGCCAGCTAGTGGGGCAAAGCGGTTTAACCCTCGGGGCGTCTGAAAGTGCCATTCAACCGTTATTAACCGAAGGGCCCAATCAAGCCTTGGCCTTGTCTAAGGCGTTAAGAACCCGTGGGATCTGGGTGCCGGCCATCCGTTATCCCACTGTACCCAAAGGCACAGATCGACTACGCATTACCTTAAGTGCCACCCACAGTGAACAAGATATTCGTGTGCTTGTGGATGCGCTTCAGTTGGCATGGGGGACTCTATGACCATGGTTCCTTTACCGCAACAAGTCGCTCCCCATGGTTATCGCCGTCAGGCCATTGCTGAACGCTTTGGCCGCGCCGCATATACCTATGATGATAATGCGGCGGTGCAGATGATCATTGCCCAGCACACCCAATCGCCGCTGGTTCTTGAGCCTAGGCAGCGTATTTTGGATATTGGCAGTGCTACGGGGCGGCAAACCAGTCAACTTGCCACCGCCGTCAATGAAGTGGTGGGTGTCGATATTTCACAAGCAATGGTTACTGCTGCGACCCAGCGTTACCCGCAACTGACGTTTGTGCAGGGAGACGCTGAGGCGTTGCCGTTTCCTTCTGCGTCTTTTGATTGTGTTTATTCTTCCATGGCATTGCAGTGGGTCGCTTCGCCCGCCCGCGCGCTAAGTGAAATTAACCGGGTATTGCGTTCTGGCGGATGTGCTCACTTAGCGATCATGGTGGCCGGTTCTTTACACGAACTTGTGCTGGCCCGGCAATTAGCCGGTATGGCCCCTTCGGTCAATACCTTGTTTAGCGCTGAAACTTGGCGCTTAGCGTTGGCGGATTTACCCCTTCGTATTTTGTCTCAACGGGAAAAGTGCTACCGCGATCCCCATGAGAATATGCGCAGTTTATTACGTTCAATTACTAAAGTGGGCGCTGGGCTTTCCTTTACCGGGGAGAAAAGTACACCACTTGGTCGTCGCAATTTACAGGCATTAGAACAGGCATTTCCCAAAGATCCCCAAGGTCAGCTGTCTGTGAGTTATCAGGTTTTACATTTAATATTGGAAAAATAATCATGGCCAGTTATTTTGTCACCGGTACCGATACTGAAATTGGTAAGACATTTGTGACCTGTCAGTTATTAAAAGCCGGTGCCTTGGTGGGATTAAAAACACTCGGCTATAAGCCGGTTTCCGCCGGATGTGACCTCATTGATGGGGTTTACAGTAACGAAGATGCCCGCGAGATCCAGGCCGCAGGCTCTGTTGCTGCACCCCTTGAGCAGATTAATCCCATCGCATTGTTACCCCCCATTGCCCCGCATATTGCGGCGCAGCAAGCGGGCGTGACCATCACACAAGAGGCTATTGTCAGAGGCTATCAACAATTACAAGATTATCAGGCCGATGTGTTGCTTATGGAAGGGGCAGGGGGATGGAAACTGCCCCTTGGCAACAATGTGTGGATGCCAGACGTGGTAAAAACCTTATCTTTAGAGGTGATCCTGGTGGTGGGAATGCGATTAGGATGCCTTACCCATGCACTGCTCACCGCCGATGCTATTTTACGTGATGGCTTGAGGCTTAAAGGCTGGGTTGCCAATCAGTTGGATCCCAGCATGCCGGTGTATACAGAAAATCTGCAAACACTCAAAAACAGCATGCCTGCGCCCTTATTAGCCGAGCTACCGTTTGCTCCGTCAGAGGAGAGCCTGCAAGGACTCACCTCATTGGTGAAGAAACTGGCTTAAATCGTCCCCTTCGTACATGTCCTTTCTCGTGTCTCCCAGAAAAATCACCCCGGATTTGCCTTTCAGGGTCAGAGTATCTTGGGTCAGCAGAAGGGCGCTGCCTTCCCGAATACCCAGTACCGGAGTGTGGGGATTAAGGACGGTAAATTCGGCTAGCCGTTGATCACGGGTTTCACCATTAAAGCCCGGCGGCTGGTAATTTGAGTAGTGAGGGTTAATTTGGCATTGCACAAAGGCCAGGGCATCGAAGGATGGCGGTTCTATAATGGGCATATCGTTGGTGGTTCTTATTGTTGTACCACAGATATTTGAGCCCGCACTCCAGCCGATATAAGGAACGCCCTTAGCCACTGCCTGTTTAATGGGGCTCATCAAGGCGAGTTGATACAAGGTGGCAAGGAGGTGAAATGTATTCCCGCCGCCCACAACCACGGCCTGTTTTTTCTCATAGGCGTTGTTAAGTGCCAGTACGGGATCGGCGAGGGTATGTAAGCCTGTAACCGTGCATTCAGGTAAGGCTGCTTGAACTGTCTGGGTGTAATCATCCCAGCTAATGGTCACGCCGGCATAAGGAATAAATAGAATGTCGCGAATAGTGTCTAAGTGTGCAAGAATGTGCGGCTTCCCGTGGGCGAGGTATTCTTCTTCACCGGCTCGCGAGCTGCTGAGCATAAGAACATGTGCTGACATTGGGGCTCCGAAAATCAAAAAGACGCCTATAATACGCCATTGGTTACCCAATGTTTAGTCTGGATGATTGTGTATATTTTTTTATAAAGGTTAGCTATGACTAAAAAACCGTCGGTATTGTTTGTTTGTTTGGGCAATATTTGTCGTTCTCCCACTGCAGAAGCTGTTTTTCGGCATAAAGCAAAACAGGCTGGTCTTGATTTGGAGATTGATTCTGTAGGTACTCATGGTTATCACATCGGGAGTCCTCCTGACAAACGTTCACGGGCCGCAGGGGAAGTTCGAGGATATTCCTTTGATGGCCTTAAATGTCGTCGTTTAGATGACGAGGATTTTGCCAAATTCGATTATATTCTGGCGATGGATAGCAGTAACTATGACAACCTGTTAAAGCTATGCGAAGACCAGGATGCAAAGCAAAAAATCCATTATTTTTTAGATTTTGTTGAAGGTGATGAAAAAGAAGTGCCGGATCCGTACTATGGCGGAAAACAAGGCTTTGAACTGGTGCTAGATCTTATTGAAAAGGCGTCGGACGGATTGCTTAAGCATTTACAGTCTCAAACTCGTAAAACCTAGGCGGTGATTGGATCTGAGGTTGGCTGAAATTCACGGTAATTTAACGTCGATGCGCTTTGGTAATACCGTTTTTGTGTTAATATTTACCTTGGTGTTTTGAAATTATACAACGAAGCTGTCATGTAATCTTATCGGTATGGGCCATTAGTGCTACATCCAACCTTTCCAGACCAACCGTGACCATAACCAATTAACACCCTATTTTTTTAGGTGTAGAGCCTATTGATACCAAGGATGAGGTGTCACATTAATCGTCCATGGGACATATCTGTGCGGGCCATCGCTGTCAATGAATGAGGAGAAAGCGTGAATAACTGGCAACCCGACAGCTGGAGAAGTAAACCAATTCTGCAGCAACCTGAATACGATGATCAGGAACAAGTGAACACTGTTGAACAAAAGTTAAGTTCATATCCCCCTTTGGTTTTTGCAGCGGAAACGCGTGAGTTGCGAAGACAGCTCGGTGAAGTGTGTAAAGGTAAAGGGTTTTTATTGCAAGGTGGCGATTGCGCCGAATCTTTTGCAGAATTTAACGCACCTAAAATTCGCGATACCTTTAAGGTATTGCTGCAAATGGCCATCGTAATGACTTTTGCCGGTCGTTGTCCGGTGACAAAAGTGGCACGTATGGCAGGGCAGTATGCCAAACCCCGCTCCTCGAATTTTGAAACCATCGATGGGGTCACGTTACCCAGTTATCGTGGTGACATTATTAACAGTTTTGAATTTACCGAGCAGGCGCGTCGCCCGGATCCCACCCGTTTGCTTGATGCTTACCATCGCAGTGCGTCTACGCTGAATTTGCTACGGGCCTTCGCTCAAGGTGGTTTAGCCGACTTAAGCGAAGTTAATCGCTGGAATATGACGTTTGTAGAAAACAACCCGCTTAAAGAGCGCTATCAGGATATGGCTAGCCGTATTCACGATGCCGTTGAATTTATGAAGGTCATCGGTCTGAATGGATTAAATACCCCTGCGTTACATGAGACCACCTTGTTTACGTCCCATGAAGCCTTGTTGCTGAACTATGA
This sequence comes from Alteromonas sp. 14N.309.X.WAT.G.H12, assembly GCF_036697315.1. Lineage (NCBI taxonomy): Bacteria > Pseudomonadati > Pseudomonadota > Gammaproteobacteria > Alteromonadales > Alteromonadaceae > Alteromonas > Alteromonas sp. 14N.309.X.WAT.G.H12. The sequence goes on along the minus strand of NZ_JBAHZB010000108.1, from coordinate 6,352 downwards.
ACAGGCATTAACCCGTACTGATACCCTGACCGGTAAGCCTTATAACTGTTCTGCCCACATGGTTTGGATTGGTGAGCGCACCCGACAGCTGGATCATGCCCATGTGGAATTCTTCCGTGGTATCCACAACCCCATCGGGGTGAAAGTGGGTCCCACCATGGATGAAGATGAATTGATACGGCTTATTGACGTGTTGAACCCGTTAAATGATCCCGGTCGATTGACCTTGATTACCCGTATGGGCGCTGACAAGTTAGAGAAAAACTTACCGCGTTTGCTTCGTCGCGTAAAAGCCGAAGGAAGGGAAGTGGTGTGGAGCTCTGATCCTATGCACGGCAACACATTTAAAGCATCCAGTGGTTACAAAACCCGTAACTTTGACGATATTTTAAGTGAAATACGCCAGTTCTTTGCTGCTCACAAAGCCGAAGGGACACATGCTGGTGGTGTGCATCTGGAAATGACCGGCCAACACGTGACCGAATGTACCGGTGGTGCCTATGCCATTTCTGATGAAGATTTAAAACAAGCCTATAAAACTCAGTGTGATCCCCGCTTAAATGCCGATCAAGTACTGGAGATGGCCTATCTTGTTGCAGATCATCTGCGCAAATAAAGCCATTGATAAATGCTGGCGATCTTCATCGCCAGCATGTTTATTCGTCTTCGAGCAGTGGCAACGCCAATGCTTCTAAACCATTTAATTTAATTTCATACATCAATGCCAATTGCTGTCCCAACGTGCCGTGGGGGAAACCTTGTTTGTGGAACCACACCAAATAAGGTTCTGGCAGATGAAATAATTTCCTGCCTGCAAATTTGCCAAACGGCATGGTGGTATTGACCGCTTTTTTTAGTGCAATAGGATCCATAAACCCTAATCCTTGTTATTTTGTTGAATATGCCACAAATGTGCGTACTCGCCATTGGCCTCTAGCAGCGCTTCATGGGTGCCTTGCTCGGTAATTTCTCCGTCCTTCATCACCAGAATATTATCTGCATCGGTAATGGTGGATAATCGATGGGCAATCACTAAGCTGGTATGATTTGACGCCAAGGCCGACAACGCATTCAATATGGCTTGTTCTGAGCCGCTATCTAAGGATGAAGTCGCCTCATCAAACACCATGATCGGGGGATTTTTTAACAATGCCCGGGCGATGGCAACCCGTTGTTTTTCACCGCCAGAAAGTTTGAGTCCCCGTTCGCCCACTTGAGTCTGGGCTTTTTTCGGTAATTGGGCAATGAAGTCAGATAAATGGGCGGTTTGCATTGCGTTTTGAATGTCGTCATCGCTGGCATCAGGAGCACCGTATTTTATATTTTCATACAAGGTGTCATTAAATAGCACCGTGTCCTGGGGCACAATACCCAACTGTTTTCGCAGGGATTTTTGATTTACCTGGGCAATATCTTGGTGGTCGATAAGAATGCTGCCGTCGGTGGTATCGTAAAAACGAAACAACAGTTTTACGATGGTGGATTTTCCCGCGCCACTGGCGCCAACAATGGCGGTTTTCTTACTGGCTGGCAGGGTAAAGCTTATATTTTTTAAAATTGGACGGGCATCGCTGTAGCCAAAGCTAACGTTGTGAAAGGTGATTTCACCGGCAGAGACGTTCAAATCCGGTGCCTGCGGGTTGTCTTCTACCGTGGGTGTGGTGGCTAACAAGGAAAACATATTATCAATATTGGCCATGGCACCACGGATTTCCCGGTAGACAAACCCCAAAAAATTCAGCGGCATAAAAATCTGCATGGTAAAGGCATTGATCAGCACGAAATCACCAATGGTCATTTCGCCTTTGGCCACGCCGTAAGCGGCGTTAGCCAGCATTGCGGTCATGGCAAAGGCAATAATTAAGGCTTGTCCGCCATTTAGGGCAAACAAGGACAATCGGTTTTTCCGCCGCGCCAGTTCCCAGCTGGCGAGCTCTTCGTCATACCGACGGGCTTCATACTGTTCATTATTAAAGTATTTTACGGTTTCGAAGTTCAGCAAACTGTCTACGGCCCGTGAATGGGAGGTGGAGTCGGCCTGATTCATGGCCTGAACAAAACGGGTGCGCCAGTTGGTGGCCTTCATGGAGTACAGCACATAGGCAATGACGGAAAACAGAATAATGGCGGCAAAGGACATGCCGTATTTCACCAATAAAAGCCCTACCACCACCACGATTTCCAAAAGGGTGGGGCCGATGTTGAACACCATAAAGCGCATCAGAAAGCTGATGCCGGTGATGCCGCGCTCTATATCTCTGGACAGTCCGCCAGTTTGCCGATTAAGGTGAAACCGTAAATCTAAATGGTGAAGGTGATTAAACACCGTGAGGCCCATGCGCCGCATGGCCCGTTCTGTTACTCGTCCAAATAGGGTATCTCTGATTTCACCGATGACCACATTTAACAGCCGCAGTGTGCCATAGGCCACAATAAGCGAGATGGGAACCACCACCAGTCCGGTGGTGGTATCTTGGCTATTTAGCCCATCGACAATGTATTTTAAAACAAAGGGCAAGCCTATGGCGGCCACTTTCGCTAACACCAGGCAGCCGAGGGCAAAAATAACCCGGGTTTTAAATTCTAATAAATAGGGCCAAAGCTGCTTAACCGCCTGCCAGCGGACAGGCGTGTCTGGTGCAACGTTAAAACGAGACGGTCTCATAAGTGTGGTGCTGTATGCTGCTGTTCAAGCATGGTATCCTAATCAGGCGGTGAAACAAAATAACGGGCGTGAAAGTTTCATCGGCTTTGGCGGGTCTGTTTTGTTATTCGGGTTTACTCGCGGCGTTTTGACCATTTTCGGTGTCACCAGAGGGGAGTGTGTTTTTGTTACAGGATAGCTTTGGCCGTAAGTTTCATTATTTGCGCCTGTCAGTGACAGAGGCTTGTAATTTTAAATGTCAGTACTGCTTACCCGATGGCTATCAAGGCCCTTCTGAAAGCAGTTTTCTTACGGTGCCTGAAATTCGTACTTTGGTAACGGCGTTTGCGCGCTTAGGCACGTCAAAAATTAGAATTACCGGTGGTGAGCCTAGCTTACGTCGCGACTTTCCTGAAATTATTGCACTGTGCCGCAACACCGCTGGGATTAAAACCCTTGCCACAACTACCCATGGTGGTCGTTTAGCGAAAGATGCCTTAATCTGGAAAGAGGCGGGGTTGGATCAGGTTAATGTGAGTATCGATAGTCTCGATCCTCGTTTGTTTGCTGATATCACGGGGCAAAATAAACTCACTGAAATTCTCAAAGGGGTCGATCGGGCCCTTGAAGTGGGATTGAAGGTAAAAGTGAATACCGTGCTCTTAAAAGGGTTCGCCGGTAAGCAATTGCAGGAATTCAAGAACTGGCTGGTGGATACCCCTGTTACCTTGCGCTTTATTGAGTTGATGGAAACCGGCGATCATCCTCAGTTTTTCAATCAACAGCATTTATCGGGCTTGCCTTTTAAGGCGCAAATTCTGGATGAGGGATGGACACCGGTGATTCGGACCCAAGATGCCGGCCCTGCCGAAGAGTTTCACCATCCTGATTACGCCGGACGTATTGGTTTGATCTTGCCCTACAGTAAAGATTTTTGTAGTACCTGCAACCGACTCCGGGTAGCGGCAAACGGTAAGTTACATCTTTGTTTGTTCAGTGAATATGGCATTGATATTCGACCTTGGCTGAAAGCGGGGGACGTCAATGCCCTGATGGCACATTTGCAACGTCTATTAGGTCAAAAGCACGCCACCCATTACCTTCATGAGGGTAACACGGGGGCAACTTCTCATTTGGCCATGCTCGGCGGATAGCCAGGGTGAATATTCCCCACAGTATCCGTCTTCAATATCATTTTGTCACAGCTAGTGACGCCCATTTCCTTTGGTCTATCGATCAAGATCCCGCGGTAATGACTTACCTTAATGGCGGCAAGAAAACCTCATGGGAAGACATTCAACAGGTTTTTTTACCCCGCATTAATGCATTTTCTGCTCGGCACAAAGGTTGGGGATTATGGCGAGTTTCTGAGTTAGCGCCGTCCGGCGAAGATGTAGGCTGGATCCTCGTTCGGCCCATGGGGTTTTTCTCTGCTACGCCTAACGAGAATAACCTTGAATTGGGCTGGCGCTTTTGCCAAAAAGCGTGGGGAAAAGGTTATGCCACAGAAGCCGCGACACACGTTAGAGATGCGCTTGCTAAACGTGGCATTAAACAGTTTTCTGCCATTGCATTACCGCAAAATAGGGGATCCATTGGTGTAATGAAAAAACTGGGGATGACTTATGCTTATGATTTTCATTATCGCGATGATGTGTTTGACGAACAGGTGGTGGTCTATCAGCAAACAATGAGCGACGATGACAATTAAATCAGCTTTTCAACGGCAATTTTAATCCGTTCGTATCGTTTTTCCTGTTCCTCGGTCAACATTGAAGACTCAATCACACTTATACAACGGTTCATCAGTTGTTTGCGGGCGTCGGTATCAATATGGGACGTATCGTGCATTGCACTAGCCGTGGTATGCAGCAGGTTAAGGGCAATACCTGGACTTTTCGGCATAATTTGAAAGGCCTGTTGCAAGGTCACCATGGCCTGTTCAAGATCGCCATGTTCAAATTGCTTAACGGCAATGGCATTTAACGCTTTTGGACTGGCTGAAATGGCGTGCTTTTCTGCTTTTTCTTGCTTGATATAGTGCGCCAAGAGAGGCGAGTCTTCCTCTGAGCAGCGCTGTTCGACTTCATCTAAAATGGCTAACGCGTGTTTTTGCATACCTACTTCATGAAACGCTTTTGCTCTGTCGATAAGAGCATCGATGCTTTCGCTTTTCCAGTTATCTTCGGAAAGTTGTGAAAGCAGTTGTCTGGCTTTTTCTGTTTCATTCTCAAGGTAATACAATCTGGCATCAATGACCTTCAATTCTGTGCTGTTTCGCGATTTAGGAAAGGCTTCTTTCATCTGTTGCAGAAACGACGTGGTTTGCTGCACTAACTGTTTAGCTTGGGCGATATCGGCGGTCATCGCAAAGTCGATACCGGCCCTAGCCACGTTCAGGTAGTTTTCCGGTTTATCGTGGATGGAGTTGCGGGCATAGTTCACAATGCGTTTTGCCGCCGCAAACTGGGCTTCGTAGTCGTGGGTAATCCGGGATAAATCAAATGCTTTTTGATGGCGTTGTAAATTATTTGGCGAAATATCCCCGGCAATGAGCATGGCTTCTAGGGCATCATCAAACTCATTTTGCTTAATTTGCAGGGCGGCAAGCAAATCATAGGCGCTTAACATGGTGTCAGGATGAAATGCGAGGCGTAAAATGTGCTTTTCCGCTTCATCGTTTCGATCTAAATGTAACAGGCTGCGCACTAACCCCAGTTGCGCCCAGGTGAAATTCTGTACATTTTTAATGTTCTCGTAGAATGCCAATGCGTCAGTGAAGCGCTCGCATAACAGCAGTAATTCCCCTTTGGTGCGCAAAGCGAGGGGCACAAATTCTGGATTCTCTGGGGAAGTCAGTATTTTATCCACCGCGGCCAATGCTTCCGGAAATGCCCGTTTATCCATTAGCACGTAAACGTCATGCAGCGCTTTTTTCCGTTCTAAAACCCGTTCAAGACGTTTATCGAGTTCTTGGGTGGAAAAGGGCATGGCAAGAAATTCATCCGGTTGCAGCTCTACAATAGAGTGGACGATTTCAGCAGAGGTATCGGCGGAAACAAAAACAAAACCGGTGGTTAGGGGCAGTTGCTGATGATTCTGTAATTGCTGATAAAGAAAATAGCCTTCTCTTTTTTGCTTGAGATCATAAGCACAGATAATTAATTCAAATAGGGAGGTTTGGATGCTTTCTAAGGCGCTGGAGGCTTTATTCGTGTAGGTAATGTGCTCAAAACCCAATTCCTCTAACGTGTATTTCAGGTAACCTTTTGCGAGGATTTGATCGTCAATAATTAAAACGCGGGCCTGCCTTGCTAACTGAATATTCATCGTGATGTTGTTATCTGTCCGTGGTCATGGCTTTGCTTGTCTTAGTATCAGCTGAAAACATTAAAAAAGTAAGCGATTTATTACAATTTTGCCCATGCACAACCACCGTTGTATAAGCCGATCAGATGCACAAGGGGTATTTCCCAACATAAAGAAAAAGATAACATGAAATTCACGCAGAAGATAATTTATGAAATTGACAGGAGGATAAAACAAAAAGAAGAAGTGATGGTGGACGCTACTGGGCTTGAACCAGTGACCCTCGCCTTGTAAGGGCGATGCTCTCCCAACTGAGCTAAGCGTCCATAAAAAGGTAGATGTAAGTGGTGGACGCTACTGGGCTTGAACCAGTGACCCTCGCCTTGTAAGGGCGATGCT
>NZ_JBAHZB010000107.1:0-11890 GCF_036697315.1 Alteromonas sp. 14N.309.X.WAT.G.H12 | reverse complement strand
CCACAAAAGACTCTACCAGTCAGCAACAAGCCCAAACCCTGCAAGTTGCCACGGCACTCACCCAAATGGGCAGCTCTGTCTCAGAAGTTGCCCAATCGGCATCCTTAGCGGCTAAAAATGCAAATGAAGCCGCCATCAACTCTTTAGAGGGGCGCAAAGTTACCCAACATGCCGTACAGGCAATCAATCAGTTGAATCAGCAAATTGAAACGGTCTCGGGGGTTATCCAATCCTTGGACGATCACACCGCGGCCATTGGCAGTATTTTGGACACCATCCGCGGCATATCAGAACAAACGAATTTGCTTGCGCTAAATGCGGCAATTGAAGCTGCCCGTGCTGGTGAGCAAGGTCGCGGGTTCTCAGTCGTTGCCGATGAAGTGCGCACCCTTGCGCAACGTGCCGCCAAAGCCACCGATGAAATTCAGGTGAAAATTGATAGATTCCAACATGATTCAAAAGATGCCGTGAATCAAATGTTAGACAGTAAATCTCAAACACAAAAAGTGGTCTCGGCCACCGACAATATCGATCGCCTTTTAGTGCAAATCAACGACGAAATCTCACTCATTAACGACATGAACACCCAAGTTGCCACCGCCACGGAAGAACAAGCAACAGTGGTGGAAGATATCAGTCGAAATATTAATGAAATCAGTATTTCAGGGGACAGCACGTTAAACGCAACGGCGGCTTTAGTTACCGTAAGTGAAAAGCTTGATGAGCTTGCCCTTAATCTTTCTTCGCAAGTTGAGCAGTTTAAGTTATAAAATACACGTTACCTTGATTGCCCTGTACGGCTTGTTCAAGAATAAGAAAATACACTCTATTGGTTACCGGGCTTACCGGCGCTTGAACAACAAGCGTCTCAACTTGGAATATATTGATGCAAAAACGTTACTTTATGCATGGCGTTATCCTGTTATTGGTTGCTGTAATAAGCGCCTGTAGCTACTCCAGCGCTAGCCAACAAGAAGATGCGGTGGGTGAAATTAGCCAACAACAGTTACTTGTCCAGTACCCTGTATTTTCAGATAATTACAACGCCTATTCACCCAGCGATGAAGAAGTGTCTGCCCTCGCCTCTTTACAAGGGCATTCACTGTTAGTTCTGTTTGGTACCTGGTGTCACGACAGCGAGCGGGAAGTACCCCGTCTGCTTAAAACCCTAGATGCCAACGGGCTTAATGGCATCAATATTCAATTAATTGCCGTCGACCGCAACAAGCGGGACCCGAAAGGCATCGCCCTTTCCCATGAACTTAAATACACGCCAACCTTTATTTTATTAAAAGATGATAAAGAGCTGGGCCGAGTAGTTGAAAGACCCAAACTCACTCTTGCACAAGATTTACAAGCTCTGGCCATATAAGCGACACCGTAACAGAAGTTTCATTGCTAAAATGAGCACTGCCGAACCCCGTCGCCACTAAAAAAATGAAAGTTATTGCTGGTTAGTCCGTTCTTTTACTTTATAGGCCTGACATATTTTGCAGGTATAGAAAAATAGGAACGGATATGAAACCTGCAATAACTTTATTTTTACTCAGCGTGTCGATGACCTCTTTTGCAACCCATGCAAAAGAAGCCGTATTAGCAGGCGGTTGCTTTTGGTGTATGGAATCAGACTTTGAAAAGCTGGAGGGCGTTACTGACGTAGTTTCTGGGTTTACCGGCGGCAACGTGAAAAACCCCACCTATAACGGTAATCACCAAGGCCATTACGAAGCGGTTAAAATTACCTATGACGAGTCGAAACTCAGCTATCAGGATATTCTCGCCCACTATTGGGTAAATATTGACCCTTTTGACGCCCAGGGCCAGTTTTGCGATAAAGGCAGCAGTTACCTAAGTGCCATTTTTGTTGCCAACGAGCAGGAGCGCCAGCTAGCAACAGCCTCAAAAGCGGCCGTTGAAGCACAATTTCCCGACCAAACCGTGGTTACTCCCATTCTAGAGGCCAGCCGATTCTATCCCATCAAAGGTAATGAAATTGGCCATCAAGATTTTTACAAAAAAAGCCCTGTTCGCTACAAACTTTATCGCTGGAACTGCGGCCGCGATCAGCGCTTAGAGCAAATTTGGGGAGACCAAGGGGGTCATTAGCTACTCGCCCGATTAACTGGTCGTCAGAATTAAGATATGTACCTACTAATTATACGCATTGGCAAATAGGAAATTGCTATCCTTTGGGACGAGCAGACTTTAGAATTCCTCAAATGTATTGTTTGATTTGATCGGTACTATTGACTGATTGATGTAGTAGCATAGTGAATGTCATCCTCTGTATTTTTTATTTGCTCTCGACCAAACCTATTGGCTTGTACCGTAGTTAAACCCTCATACTGGATACGTAATTCGATGGCGCCTTTCATGCGATAAAACCTATCAACCTCATTCATCCGTTCTTCCTGATTATCGTTGGTTTCGGAATTAAGAAATCCCCATAAATAATTAATTTAATTCGTTATTTTAGATTTTTTATCAAGTGCAAAAAATTAAAATAAAGCACTAAAAGGAAATATTGATGGTCACGTTCTGGTTACTATTGGTCTCTAAAACGGTAACGATTCAAAAAGAAAAAGCGATAAACCTTATCGATTTATCGCTTTTTATATCAACACAGAAAAAATATTCAGCTAATAACTAACCAAAATATAATCAATCGCGCTAAGCTAAAACTTATACGTAGCGGTTAGCGCGAATTGACGGCCGCGAGCAAAATAATCTAAGAAGTTTGCTTCATAACCTACAAAATCACGACGATCATCACTGGTTAAGTTCGTGCCGTTAAGTTGCAAATCAAAACTATCAGTAACACGATATGTTATATTCATATCGAGTGATTCAATAGCTGCGGTAAACCGGGCTGAATCAACTTGGGAGCCAGTACCCTGCAGACTACGGAAAAATTCGCCACGGTAAACATATGCCAACCGCACAGTAAATAGATCCGCTTCATAAAATCCAACAAAGTTAAAATTATCCTGTGATGAACCCGGGAAGCCAAAGCCCGCATCTCCAACATCCTTATCAAATGAGCTATCTACATACGTATAGTTGGCAGAAACGCCAAACCCTTCTAAAGCAGGTAGAAGTTTATCAAAAGGCTGATAAATACCAACTTCTATCCCGGACGCTTCACCATCAGAAAAATTCACAGCCGTTGTTAGATCGTATACGCCATCGTAGCCAGGAATCGTTGTACTATATTGGGTTGTATCTATAATAAAATCTTTAACATCTTTATAGAAAACACTTAAAACTGATGCACCATCATATTGGTTGTAATATTCCAATGTAATGTCATAGTTATATGCTGTCATCGGATTAAGATCTGAATTTCCAGATGTTGCTACTCCAATATCAGTCTCGGTTGACACTACATTAATACTTGTTATTGGAGCCATATCTTCATAATCCGGACGGCTCAATGTCTTAGAAAAACCTAAACGCAAGGCTAACGAGTCGGTCAATGCAATATTAAAGTTAACATTCGGCAGGAACTCCCAGTAATCTCCGCCCGTTGTTTCATTTACAGGATCCGCGCCACTTATAACGACACCCGCAGTGGCAGAGTGATCGGTATACACTGCACGTAATCCAACATTACCACGCACCGGTGTATCGCCTAATTCAGTATCAAAATTTACCTGTCCCCATAACGAGGTAATGGCCTCTTTGCTCAAATGAGATGCTGCAGGATCAACACCCAAATCATCAAATTGGGTCTCTAGAACAAAAGGATCAACTGATGCAATATCTGCCAAATCAAAACGCAACCAACTAGACGGCTGAAAGTTTTCATCATCCAAAAAGTCATTGGGTGTAACATCGCCGGTAAGCGCTGCTGCAGCAATTTCATCAGCTTGCTCCGGATTATAACTGGTTCCAATTTTAGTACGACGAGAATTTAATTCCGTATTAGAATAACTCACACCATAATCAATTGAGCGGATAACATCATGATCAATATCTGTGGTCAATCCTAGGGTAACCCCAGCATTTTCTCCATCTAAGTCAATTTGGCGAACGACCATATCAAATAGACTATACCCATCAACTTCATCAATTCCTGCTTGTTCTATATATGGAATTTCCCCATCCAAAACGACATTAATTTGTGAATTATCAAGAGATTTTATCATACGTGAGTGACGTAAATCCTGAGCGTAATCCACTTCTGAATAATATAAATCCAGATTAACACTCGTATTGTTTAGCATCCAATCAAAGTTAATCCCAGTAATTAAATTTTCCGTTTCATTGTTATACTGCAAAGACATCACTCTTGACGAAACCGGTGCATCACCAGTGGAGTCACGATAATCTAAAGAGGTAACAAGGCCTTGGTCGTCAACTTCAACACTATTGGCATTAAACACAGTGCTTGCATAACTACTATCAAATAACAACTGCCCGTTATCACGGTGTGATTTATTGTCGTAATTTGAATACATGAGATCCCACACAACTTGTAAACCACCATCAGTCTCATACTGCAAGCCCGTAGAAATGGCGGTACGTTTTGGTTCGCTGCGTATGGGGTTCATAGATATCAGGTATGGCGCACTAACCCCTTCCATTGTGCTATCCTGAACGCCGTCACCATCACTATCGATAAGTAGATCTGTAGAAATTCGCTGAAGCTGTATTTGATCGCGGTTTAATTCAGAGTCAGACAAAACCAGTCCGATATACCCCCCTAAATTTCCTTTATCATTTTTACCCACCACTAAACCGTTTATACGATTACCTGTCCCACCCACGAGATCTTCATACTCATACCGTAATGAAACATTACCGGTAATATCACCATTTTCGAGACCTTTCACACTTAATGGACGCAGCGTTTGTAAATTGACCTGCCCAGCTAAACCACTTTCAGGGCGATCCGCCGTTTGACCTTTAGAAACTTCAACGCCAGATAGAACACTCGGTGGAAATACATTGAAATTCATTTTACGTAAACTACGCCCCTCGTTACCTGAAGAGAGTAAAGTCCGGCCATTAATAGTTGAATTCACAAATTCCGGACCTAGGCCACGAATAGATACCCGATCTCCATCGGTACCTGCATCATCAGTTTCAATTTGGACACCAGGTATACGCTGAATTGCCTGAGCAATGCTATCATCAGAGAACTGGCCAATATCTTCAGCAGATATTGCATCAACCACTGTATTAGAAAACCTCTTTATATCTCGGGCTTCATCAAGACTACTTCGTACCCCTGAAACTTGAATAACTTCAACACCAGACTCTTCTGTTTGCGCCATAGCAATAGATGAAACGGTCATGCTACTAACAGCTAATCCAGCAAAAGCTGAGTTTATTATTTGGGCTAATTTCTTTTTTTCTTTAAAATTTTTAATTTTAATCGTTTTCATATGCAGTGTATCCACGTTGTTGTATCAGTTCTCAACAGACCGATTTTCATCAGTAAAACAGGCATTCGTTTACAAAACTGGAGCCAGAATCTCACAAAACATTTACATCTGCAAGCTAAATTTTATATATGCAATACAATTTCACATATAATTCATATAAATTTTGAGCACAAATCTTTTCAAAAAGAGTAGCTATTTACCTACCCACTAAATAAGAAAAAGAAATAACTATATTAAACAAACAGATATAGTTACTTTTGAGATGTGAGAATCTAAATGACGTGTACATCAGGTTCCCACAAAAAATAATTTATGATGTGAATAAATACTACTTGCAAAAAACAGAGGATGTTAACGACAAGTAAAACCAGACTGTACACCTTAGCGTAGCTAAACCATCATGCTCTTTGCCTCTCAGCGTGGTAAAAGAAGTGTTTAATAGTATTTTTATGAACTTAGGAAACGACTTAGGTGTAGAAGAGGAAAGGACTTGTGGCTAAAAATACGACTTAGTAATCTAGATATCTGAAAAGCATTGACGTTAATTCCTCGATGACAACAATACTGTCATTGCCTTCCACCGAGTTTGACCTACTTCCTATGGACATGTCTTATCTTTGAATAAAGACCATATCAATTTTTCCAAAGAAAGTAGGTCACCCTAGCTGAATTTTACTTACCCATAAAGTAAGAAGATTGTTTTCAGTGAATAGCTCTACTCTACCATGGGGCTCAAACGGATAGACTCTAAGCGAATACCGCCATCGATCACATTACTGGTAGGTGAAATCGACAATATTTGCGAACCTTGCTGCAATGACATGACCCCCAAACGAACGCTGCGAAAACGGGGAAGTAAACCACCATTCATTCGCCGGGAATGCTTTCTTTCCCCAGAGTCCAGTGCCTGCATTTGTAGTGATTCTTTACCAATCTTGATCAACCATTCAGAATAATCCACGTTTTCATTCGCTGAATACCTTACATCCACCTGATAAATTCCGGGATTATCCACATAGATATTCCAACTCCCTTCGCCATTATCCTGCCACGAATTCAGAGTTTCAGCATAATGCCACTCACCAAACTTATGCATCCAACGAATGGGTTTATTGATACAACCACGACAATCAGCAAACACGGCATTAAGTTCAGTAGGTAAAGCCGGATCAATCCCTATGGCTTCCCGTACCCGAGGTTTAGCTTTCAATTCCACTTCAATAATGGGCACAAGATCGTCAGGCTTGTTGAAGGGGACACTAATCGTGGTTAACCCAGACGACTCCTGATGAAATGTGAGCTGTTGAGATTTATCTGTGCTTATTGCCGCACCTAGAATAGGCGTCATTAAGCCACTTAAATATAACTTACCATTTTGAGGCCAAGTAAATATATGCAGATACAGCTTATTCCCTTTAACTGTTACATCCCCCCATGATTGCGCTCGTCCCCATGGTGAAGGATCAGCGCCATAAATAGTGTCACCATGGTGTTTTAACCATTGTCCTGCTAAACGCAGATTATGTGCGGCCATTTCTGGAATATTTCCATTCCCATCAGGTCCAACATTGAGCATATAACTACCACCACGTGCAACTGTCGTTATCAATCTTTGCGCGACCTCCGGACCACTTTTCCAGTTTTTGTCGTATTGGGTAAAAGCCCAGGAATCATTGGTGGTATCCACGGTTTCCCATAATCCTTGATGATTATTCAGCGCAATAGTGTGGTCACCTAAACTGCTGTAATCCCCCACTCCGTTTCCGATACGACTGTTGATCAGAGTTTGAGGCTGTATTTTTCTTACTAAATCAACCAACTGCTGTGATTGTTCCTTCCCCATGTCTCCAGGCGTATCGAACCAAAGTACAGCAACGGGACCATAGTTAGATAACAACTCGGTAACTTGCGGAATAACCTTACGATGGAAATATTCATCAAAACTTCGAGTTTGCTTTTCATCCGACCATGATAGGTTAGCGCCGCCTTGTTCGTACCAATCCTGATATTGCGAGTAATAAAACCCCAAACCAATACCCGCATCCTGACAGGCTTTAGCTAGGGCTTTGAGGGGATCTTTCTTGTAAGGCGTCGCATCAACAATATCGTAATTTGTCACGGCAGAATCATACATTGCAAAACCTTCATGATGCTTTGCTGTGATCACAATGTATTTCATACCTGCGTCAACAGCCAGTTGAACCATTGCTTTGGCATCAAATTCCTCAGGATTAAATTGTTTAGCCAATACAGAATAATCATCAACTGCGATCCCCGCCATCCGATCGTGCATTAACCATTCACCAATGCCATAATAGGTTTTTCCTTTCCACTGCCCCCCCGGAATACTATATAACCCCCAGTGCACAAACATGGCGTATTTGGCTTCCTTAAACCATCGTCCACGCTGCATACTTTCTTGGGAACCTGCAACTGAATTATCCCCCCAAAGCTCATCCATTGAACGCTCTTGCGCAATGGCTGCTGAAACCTGAGACACGACAATAACTATGAATACCCATACACCCAAAAACCTAGTTAATTGACCATGTTTACTCATCAACCTACCCATACTTGTTCACCTTGATAAATTATTGCTGGAGGCATGTGTAGCTCCAATAGCCATTATCACAAATCGCACCAACAATGTTTTAAGAAGTAAACGATAATCCATATATAAACCAATTACAAGCAAATAACACTGCATTCACAAAGCTGAAACAATGAACATGCTTTTGCATTGAGTAGGGGATATACAACGATTAACAATAAAAGAGGAGTAGGGCGAAACGCCCTACAGGTAGCAGAAGTGCTTAATTAGATGGGTCTTCCATCGGCTTAGGTAAAGTAATACCAAATGTTTTCTCGAATTCTTCAGGATCCTGTTGGTATTGTTTAAAATATTGCTGATAATCGTGAATAAAGGAGGACTCAAAATATGACTTTTTTTGCTTCCAAGCAATATTACGATCAAATATGGTTGCATAGTTAACGTAACCATTAACATGAATGGCATCATGTTGCCAATTTTTCACCTGTAGGTCATATAAATTGTGTAACGTATGTAAAGGTGTTACGTAATTTTTATTACGCACAAGATTACGCATTTCTGGCATATTTTGGGATAAATCAAACAGCTCTTCACTCTCTGATATCCCCTCTGCATATGGCCAGTAAATATATTTCCATTTGGGAGTCACTACTCCCAAATAGTGAGTCGGTGCTGAACCCCATACATTAAGTAGGGGGACAAACTGATGCACTGTCTGTGAAGGATGACGTAATACTTCGAGTAAGCTTACCCCATCCAAATGTTTATCAGGCTTAATGCCTGCTAATTCTAAAATTGTAGGAACAAAATCGGTATTCGCCGTTAACGCCTCAGTCTGACTACCTGCTTGCATTTTATTCGGCCTGGGATCATAGATAATTAGCGGTACCTTAACAGATTCTTCATAGGGTAATACCTTGCGGGAAAAACCATAATTACCATTTTGGTACCCATTGTCAGCCGTAAAGATAATTACAGTATTATCAGTCATGCCCAATTTGTCCAATTCAGCCCGAAGACGACCAAGGACAACATCCACGCCATAAATTTGCTGGTTATAATCCGCCATGCGCTGATTAAATGTATCAGGCGCAAATCCAAATCCATCCTCAGTAAGATATTGCCGGCCTAGTTTAGCCTGAAGTGCTAAATGCTTGCCCTTATCCCGCCAATAATTTGCAGGTTTACTGTATTCCCTTCCCTCAAACAAAGAAGAAAATTGTGGATCCGGCCGAACTGGTGCATGAGGGGCTTTAAAACTTACCGATAAATTAAACGGCTTGTTCTGCTTGTGAGCTTCGCGAATAAAATCAATTGCTGCAGCACCATTCGCTTGCGTTACATGGGGGTAGCGTTTTGCATACTGCTTCAAATAGTAATTGTTGGCCGTTGTATAGTCCAACTGGCCTTTACCACCTGCCCAAAAATCAAATTTGTCCACCGGTAAATTTTGATAATCAGCAGGTAATTTTTCCGGATTTAATGGTGGTGTTTCAAAACCAAATTTACCAACAAATCCAGTTAGATAACCGGCTTTTTTCAATAAAATGGGATAAGACGTTTCAAAAATATCAGACTGCATACTCCCATGCATAAAGTTAGTCCCTGTCCGATATTCCAGTAAACCTGTCATAATTGTGGCGCGACTGGCCATACAAATCGATGTCGTATTGTAGTGATTGCTAAAAGTGACTCCCTGTTGAGCCAATTCATCGATTTGTGGCGTTAAAAATTCTGAATTTTGATATCCCGTTGCCCAATACGCCATATCATCTGTTAGTAAAAATAGAATATTGGGACGCTGCTCATCCGCTTTTGCCGTTATCGTTAGCAAGGAGGAAATTAGCAACATGCTCAGAAGCAGCAATTCTATGGGTTTGATATTAATCATTTTACTTACCTTACAGTCTATGTAGGAACATCAGTTATTTTTGCGACAATAGCTCAGGATATGACGTCACCAAATCTAACGTATCACCCATATCTTTTTGCTTTGCTATTAAGAGATTGAAAAGTTGGCGTACCTTATTCCAATGTTCCGGCTGTCCTGCAAGATTCCGTATTTCATTGGGATCCTGTTGCAAATCGAACAGTGCCACTTTTTTATTATCTGGATATAAAATGAGCTTTAAATTATCCTTAATTATGGCCCGTTGGAAATTCATATAAGCGCCATAAATGCTTGAATAGCTGGTTTTTCGAGCATCGTTAACAAGGGGCAGCAGGCTTTTAAACTCAATACCATCTAGGTCCGCTTCGGCAACCTCCAATGAAGTAGCCATTGCATCTTGCAGATATATAAGCTGCTTACGAATTTTCCCCTTAGGGATTCCAGGCCCTGTTAAAAACAAGGGGGCGGCTAAACTATGCTCATACATATTTTGCTTCCCCATCAGCCCATGTTCGCCAATTGCCAAACCATGATCGGCAGTAAAAATAATTAGGGTATTATCTAGCTCTCCTCGCTGTTTGAGTTGAGCCACCACTCGACCAATCTGCTTATCCATGTGACTAATAGCGGCATAGTATTCTTGTCTGTTAACTTTTACCGAATACTCCGTACGAGGATAAGGTGCTAGCGCTTCATCTCTTAACAGGGTTCCCAATGGAAATGCAGGGCTGATAACCTTTGGTGTCTCTGCCTTACGTTTAATTCCCATTGCTTCCATTAATTCACTATTAGGTCTGGGAATAAAATTCTCAGGCAACGATAAGGTACTAATTGGATATAAGTCCTGATATTTTTTAGGTGCCTGACGCGGATCATGAGGCGCATTAAAGGCCAGGTAAACAAAGAAGGGTTTATCGTCCTGATAGTGACGAAGAAAATCAATCGCTTCGTCAGCCTGAACTTCACTCCAATGCTTACCACCTTGCCAATATCCCCCCATTGTTTGATCATAAGGGCTCCAGCTATCCTGCTGTGGATCAAAACTTCGAAGATATCGGCGATTTTTTTGCAGTGGCATGCCTGCCCGTTCTGTACCAATAGAATCAAAAACCAGTGCAGCAGGAACGTCCACATGCCATTTTCCCGTCATATAAGTGTTATACCCGGCTTGTTGCATGCGTCTGGCCCACAACTGACTGGCAATTTGGCGAGTTACTTTGCCGGCGTTATAAGCTTGCTCGACTTCTTTGCTGCGCCATAAAAATTTACCCGTATTGAGCATTGTCCGCGATGAATGGCATACAGCTGGAACCCATGATCCCATGTTATACGCTTTTTCAAATACCGTGCCTTGCGCGGCTATTCGATCCAGATTAGGGGTTTTAACGACGTCATTTCCGTTAAACCCTGCCGTCTTATAGCTCAAGTCATCAGCAAATATAAACAGGATATTCGGCTTAGCATGGCCAGTATTGCTCCCAACTAACCCCACCAGAATTAAAATAATTAACTTTTTCATGCTAATTTTAATTAATGTTGTCCGGTAGTTCGTGCTTTAGATAAGGTGGATGCTTTCGGCTCCGCAGGCAACGTTGCCTTCCACGCTGTAAGTAATGCAGTTAAATGCGCCACCTTGTCAGGATATCTATCTGCCACATCTAATTGTTCACCACGATCTGTCATAATGTTGTACAACGCTTTACTATTTGAGCGTCTATCCCAGAATAATTTCCATTCTCCCTCACGCACCACTAACAAACTTTTATTCAAATTCGAGCGTAGCTCCCCTTGCTCTGGCGCATACTGCCACTCCCAATACATTGGTTTACTGCGTGTAAAGGGTTTACCTTCAAAAAGCTTCAACACATTTTCACCGTCAGACTGATACCCATCCGGCAGGGTTGCTCCCGCTGCTGCGGCAAAAGTAGGTAACAAATCCACAGCTGTTATGACGGTTTGCGTATCAACAACCCCTGCTGGCACTTTACCAGGCCAGCGAACGATAAAGGGAACGCGAATTCCGCCTTCGTAGGTATCACGTTTATAACCTCGTAAACC
>NZ_JBAHZB010000106.1:9554-11928 GCF_036697315.1 Alteromonas sp. 14N.309.X.WAT.G.H12 | reverse complement strand
GAGCTAAGGGGGACCTGCTTTTCAACGGAGGCGAATATTAATGAGGTAAGTTCCCACTGTCAACAAGCGTTTTCAGTTTTTTCATCTATTCGCTCAAAAAATAGCTTTTTTTAAGAATACTTGTCAAAAAAACAGCGAAAAGCGCAAAAAATAAACTTCTTTTACTTATTTGCAGCTAAGTTTATGAATTTAAAGTATGAATGCTTGGTAAGGGAAGTGGTCAATTTACAGTTATTATTCTTATAACTAAAAATAAATTATTAAGCCGAAATAGGTATTAAAAAGACGTTGACTACTGTATTGAGATACAGGTATTCATAAAGTTGTCACGTTTACCGTGGAACTAGACGGTTAGTCGTCACTTACCAAAAAATAATTCAGATCCCGAAAATAACACGCCAATACTGGCCTTTGGACAGTTATCCACTAAATCTGTGGATAACTATGTTGATAGTTAAGTGTAGTGCATTTTAATTGGTCATAACAGGCGAGTAATTAAGCGTACATTATAACACCAAAAATACTTAAAATATTTTAATATCAATTAGTTATAATCTTTTGATCTGTTTTTTGCCAGAAAATGATCCGGATTGGTTAGACATTAACAACCTTGTGTGTTAATTCACATGTTTTGTTGAATTAGCCTGCGAAAATAACCTAAAGCCACAGACCGTTAACATTTTGTTAATAATCTGCCTTGGCACGAACAACCCTGCGAAAGGGACAGGGGATGAATGAAATATGACAGCCTTTGTCAAATGTTTGTCATGGGGTTGTAACCTTAGCATTCATAGGATTGGCCTTATTTTGGGTAAAACAAAACACACAGTTTTGTGGGTCATTGCAGACATTTAATGCTTTGCCTTACCCCATGACAAAATACCAAGGGCAGTGGGAGCGATCCTTGGTATGGGAAATTGTACTCCCATAGATCTTCAGATAATCGTGCAACCACGATGGCACTCACGTAAACTGTCGGGATAGTTCGCCACTTTGACAATTGCCTGAAAAATAAACTACCAACCAAACGGAACACAAGTGAGTAATACAACACGAAATCGCGGCGCCACTAATCTTATAGAAGGCGATATTTCTTCGATATTAAGAAAAATGACAATGCCCATGGTGGTGGGCATGATCATGATGATGAGCTTTGGGCTAATAGATACTTTTTTTGTTAGTTTACTTGGCACCCAACCCCTTGCGGCCATCAGTTTTACCTTTCCGGTCACCTTTACGGTGATCAGCCTTAATATTGGTCTTGGGATCGGTACTTCCGCCATTATTGGCAAGCTTCAAGGAAGCGGCAAACTTGATGAATCACGGCAATACGCCTCTAGTGCCATGGTGCTGTCATTTGTGTTAGTGGGTACCTTGGCGGTTATCGGGTACCTAAGCATTGATGCCATTTTTCAGGTGCTTAATGCCACCGATGAGCTCATGCCCTATATCCATGATTATATGAATATATGGTATCTATCCAGTGTGTTTCTTGCTTTGCCTATGGTGGGGAACAGCGTACTACGGGCCAGTGGTGATACGCGCACTCCTAGTATTATAATGGCCACTGGCGGCGCCATCAACGCAGCACTTGATCCTATTTTTATTTTTGGCCTCGGGCCAATTCCTGCAATGGGCATACAAGGGGCTGCCTTGGCAACACTGATTGCTTGGCTCGCAGGGGCCAGCTGGGTGGTTTGGTTGTTGGCAGTAAAGCGCAAGATGATGCTTCCACGTCTGCTCACATTGGCGGAATTAAAAAAGACCAGCCTTCCCATTTTAAAAATCGCCTTACCGGCTGCGGGCGCAAATATGCTCACACCTATCGCTGGTGGGGTGATGACTGCGGTGGTGGCAAAATATGGCGCCACTGCTGTGGCAGCCTGGGGCGTAGGCAATCGCCTGGAGTCCATTGCCTCTATTGTGGTACTTGCTTTATCCATGACTTTACCGCCTATTATTAGTCAGAACGTTGGCGCAAATCGTTTTTCTCGTGTGGAACAGGCCTACAGGCTGACATTAAAATTTGTCATCTTTTGGCAATTGATGATCTTTGTGGTGTTATGGCTTTTGTCTTACTGGATAGGGCAGTTGTTTGGCGAAGATCCAAAAGTGGGCTCGCTTATCACCTTGTTTTTGATGATTGTGCCACTGGGTTATGGGTTACAAGGGGTGGTGATATTAACCAATTCCTCTTTGAATGCCATGCACAGACCGGTCTCTGCACTTGTATTGAGTATCATCCGTTTGTTTGCTTTTTACGTACCGGTTTCTTATCTGGCCAGTCTTTTTTACGGTCTTCCTGGTTTATTTGCTGGTGTGGTTGGGGCAAATTTGTGTATGGCACTGGTATCTTATATTTATTTTAATCGGG
>NZ_JBAHZB010000106.1:0-9544 GCF_036697315.1 Alteromonas sp. 14N.309.X.WAT.G.H12 | reverse complement strand
ACCGTAGCAAGCTTGGAGAGCAAACACAGCAATGAGTAAAGGTTTTGAGCTTGAATCGAATTATCAACCTGCCGGCGATCAACCTAAAGCCATTGCCGCTTTAGTGGATGGCCTTGAGAGTGGCTTGGCCAGTCAAACCCTACTTGGTGTCACCGGGTCGGGTAAAACGTTTACCATGGCAAATATTATTAATCAGGTGCAGCGTCCAACGCTGATCTTGGCCCATAACAAGACACTGGCAGCGCAGTTGTACGGAGAAATGAAGGAGTTTTTCCCACACAATGCGGTAGAGTATTTTGTGTCCTACTATGACTATTACCAGCCCGAAGCCTACGTGCCTAGCACCGACACCTTCATCGAAAAAGATGCCTCCATCAATGATCATATTGAACAGATGCGCCTGTCCGCCACCAAGGCGCTAATGGAGCGCAGAGATGTTGTTATTGTGGCGAGCGTATCGGCAATATACGGGCTCGGTGATCCTGAATCCTACATGAAAATGCTATTGCATTTGCGTCAGGGCGATATCATGGACCAGCGGGATATTCTGCGCCGATTAGCCGAATTGCAATACAAACGAAACGATCTGGCCTTTGAACGGGGGACTTTTCGTGTTCGTGGTGATGTGATTGATATTTTCCCTGCCGATTCGGAAAAACAAGCGGTGCGAGTGGAGTTATTCGATAGCGAGATTGAAAGGATCAGTTTGTTTGATCCACTAACCGGGGCCGTGGACAAAACAGTGGTCAGGGCAACGGTGTTTCCGAAAACCCATTACGTTACACCCAGAGAAAAAATTCTTGATGCCATAGAGTTGATAAAAGGGGAATTAAAAGAGCGAAAAGCACAACTGCTGGCAAGCAATAAGTTAATAGAAGAACAACGTATTAGCCAGCGAACCCAGTTTGATATCGAGATGATGTTGGAGCTTGGTTATTGTTCAGGAATTGAAAACTACTCCCGTTATTTA
The DNA here is from genome assembly GCF_036697315.1 of Alteromonas sp. 14N.309.X.WAT.G.H12. NCBI lineage: Bacteria > Pseudomonadati > Pseudomonadota > Gammaproteobacteria > Alteromonadales > Alteromonadaceae > Alteromonas > Alteromonas sp. 14N.309.X.WAT.G.H12. The sequence goes on along the minus strand of NZ_JBAHZB010000106.1, from coordinate 8,574 downwards.
TCGGGTCGCACACCCGGCGAGCCCCCTCCCACCTTGCTGGATTATTTTCCCGCAGATGGTCTTTTGTTTATTGATGAATCTCACGTTACCGTTTCACAAATTGGGGCCATGTACAAAGGCGATCGCTCCCGTAAAGAAACCTTGGTGGAATACGGCTTTCGTCTTCCTTCGGCGCTGGATAATCGCCCCCTAAAATTTGATGAATTCGAGCAAATATCCCCGCAAACCATCTATGTTTCGGCAACACCGGGCGACTATGAACTGAAAAAATCCGATGGTGAAATTGTAGAACAGGTGGTCAGACCCACCGGCTTGCTCGATCCGGTGATCGAAGTGCGTCCGGTGGCCACGCAGGTTGATGATGTATTGTCGGAAATTCACTTACGGGTTGCGGTGGATGAACGGGTGTTAATTACAACACTAACCAAACGCATGGCGGAGGATTTAAGTGAATACCTTAACGAGCATGGCGTTAAAGTCCGTTACTTACATTCGGATATCGACACCGTGGAGCGTATTGAGATTATTCGCGATTTAAGACTCGGTAAATTTGATGTGTTAGTCGGTATCAACTTACTTCGTGAAGGACTTGATATGCCAGAAGTGTCGCTGGTGGCCATTTTAGATGCGGACAAAGAAGGCTTTTTACGGGCAGAACGTTCCCTAATTCAAACCATTGGTCGTGCCGCCAGACATATAAACGGGAAAGCCATTTTATATGGCGATGTGATAACAAAATCAATGAAAAAGGCCATTGATGAAACCTCCCGACGTCGAGAAAAACAAGAAGCCCATAACCGCAAACAGGGTTTGACACCCCAAAGACTCAATAAACCCATTACCGATATTATGGATTTGGGAGACAGTGCCCATCCGGCCTCTGGAAAAGTGCGTTTGCGTAAAGTGGCAGACAAGAAAAAAGATCTTCAGCTTGCCAGTGCAACGGATCTGATGGCCCAGATTGCCCAATTGGAAAAACAGATGTTTGAAAGTGCCCGGGAGCTGGAGTTTGAAAAAGCAGCGTCACTCAGGGATGAAATTGAAACGCTGCGTAAACAAGTTGTTGCGTTGTCGTAAATGCTAGGTCTGGGGTTACCTTTAATAGACTGAAATCATACGAGAAATGCTAAACGTGTAAAATTCGTTGTAATTCAGCTAGGTCTTACCTATTATGATTAAAAGTATACTCAGATATACCTAATTATACCTATAAATACACGGATTGCGTTATGTTAAATCGACTACAAGAATCAGATATCAAGCTGTTGAGAGTTTTTTACGCGGTAGCAAGTTGCAACGGATTTACCGCCGCAGAACCTGTTTTAAGAATGCAGCGTCCCAATATCAGTGCGGCAATCAAGAAGCTTGAAGAGCGACTTGATTTAGTGCTGTGTCACCGTGGGCGGGGCGGCTTTCAGATGACCAAAGAAGGTGAAGTGGTTTTTCAGGAAACCAAACGTATTTTCAATGCCTTCGATAATTTTGTGTTCAATTTAAAATCGTTACACGACGACTATTCTGGGCACATAACCTTGGTCATGATGGCGGGCTTACCGCTTTCTATGCATTTGGCTGTAAGTAAAGCGGTCAAAAGCACAATGAAGAAATTTGACGATATTCACGTCAATATTCAAACCCGATTATACAATGAAGTTGAACATGTGGCGTTATCCGGTGAGTGTCACCTTGTCGTCTCCACATACGATATGGTGAAGCCAGAATCGGTCACCTTCCATCCCGTAGGGATTACCTGTAGTGGCCGTTTGTATTGTTCTCCTACCCACCCGTTGGCCAAATATCGCGATACTGAACTACCTGAAGAGGTGGATATCGGCAAATATTCTGCCATTGGTATCTCGGGCTTATCTTCGGCAAATTATATCGAAAATGATCAGCATTTGTCGGTACAAACTTTCTCAGATTCCTTTGAAGCGGCGCTATCTGCCATTATGACCGGCGAATATATTGGGTTACTGCCAGATTATATTGCCAAGGAGCAGGGCGCGAGTTTAGGCCTTGTCCCCATTGCGAATGGCAGTTTATTTAACTTTGAGCATGAACTGTTTGTGATGAATGGCAAAAACACCCGTTTAAATCCTGTGCTCCGTCATTGCATCAAAGAGCTAACCTATTTTATTTCGGAAAGCCAAAAATAAAACCCTTCGTGGATAATGTAACGCCCGGCATAGACCGGGCGTTTGATTGTAAGGGAAGGTGGTGTAAAAATCAGCGCGTAGCGGCGGCTTCGTAGGGAAGGGGATCGGTGCGTTGATTCTCCCGAAAAGCTTCAAGACGTTCCTGACACGCGCCGCATTTTCCGCAGGCTTTCTCCCTGCCGTTATAGCAAGTCCAGGTTTTACTGTAATCTAAGCCCATTCTTAAGCCATCGGTGAGGATGGCGGTTTTACTTACCGTAAGATACGGGGTCACAATTTCCACTGGCTCATAATTGGCAATGGCGCACACATCATTCATTTTATTTACGAATTCTGGGCGGCAATCCGGATAGATGGCATGATCGCCAGAATGGGCACCGTAATAAACCTTGCTGGCATTTTCACTGACGGCATAGCCTACAGCCATGGACAGCAAAATCATATTTCGATTTGGCACCACGGTTTGTTTCATCGAAGGCTCTTCATAATGCCCCTCGGGGACATCAATATCGTCAGTGAGGGCAGAGCCGCCAACCAGGCTATTGATGGCGGAGATATCCACAATTTTGTGTGGTACGCCTAGTTCAGCACAGACTTTGGCAGCATAATCCACTTCTTTTTTGTGGCGTTGCCCATAGTCAAAAGACAAGGCCATAGGCGACTTACCGTCTTCAATGGCTTTGTGCAGTACGGTGAAAGAGTCCATACCGCCAGAATAGATAACAATTACTTTCTCAGACATAAGTTCGTTTTTTTCGCGAAAAGATGCAAGAATTCTATGTGATTATTGATAAAATCCCAACCCGAATTAACCACAGGACCAATACTTTGCCGGATACAACGCTAAAAATTAACGAAATGTTTGAAACCATTCAGGGTGAGGGAGTGCAAACCGGCGTGCCCTCCGTATTTATCAGACTACAGGGTTGTCCCGTTGGTTGCCCGTGGTGTGATACCAAACATACATGGGCATTAGACGATGCTTTTTTAACCACAGCGGATAACGTGCTAAGTAAATCAGCCGAGAGTGAACACCATTTTGCGATGGATGCCCAGGCATTGATAGGGTTACTCGCGCAGCGGGGTTATACCGCTAAACATATTGTTATTACCGGTGGCGAACCCTGTATTTACGATTTGTATGAGCTGACTCATACACTGCATGAAAACGGGTTTACCACACAAATTGAAACCAGCGGTACTTTTCCGATACGTTGTGATGAACGCACATGGGTCACCGTTTCGCCTAAAGTCGAGATGAAAGGTGGTTACGAGGTCCTCACCGAGGCCTTGGCGCGGGCAAATGAAATAAAGCACCCTGTGGCCATGGAAAAGCATATTGAAGAGCTGGACGGGCTGCTGGCGCGTTTAGAGGGCAAGGTGCCGCCTTATATCTGTTTACAACCCATTAGTCAGCAAGGGAGGGCGACAGATTTGGCGATAAAAACCTGCATCGAACGAAACTGGCGACTGTCGTTGCAAACCCATAAATACATCGGCATTGAATAATGGCGGGCAAAAAGGTGAAGGGAATGTGTAAATTACTGGTTTTATGCTGTGCGTTACTCAGCGTGAGTACGCAGGCTGCGCTATGGTCAATTACCTACCCACGGGCATTAGATGATAAAGACTTGCGCACAGAATATCCGTTGGCCGTTCTTACTTTGGCATTAGAGAAAACCGGCGTGAAATATAAATTACGTCCTTCCGATCGCATCATGCTAAAAGGCAAAGCGCTGCGCCAATTAAAAGAAAACCGTGAAGTGAACGTGGTGTGGAGCGTTACCGATGCGCAGCGTGAAAAAGATTTATTACCGATTCGCATTCCGTTAACCAAAGGTCTGATGGGGTGGCGGGTGTTTTTAATCAAAGATACCCAAAAAGCGCGTTTTGATCGTCGATTCAGTATAACGGATATGCGTGATTTTATTCCCGTATCAGGTGAAGAATGGCCAGATACTAAAATACTGCAAGCCAATGGTTTTAATGTCTTTACTGTGGCCAGTTTCACCGATGCCTACGATATTTTGGAGTCGAATCGAGCGGACTTTTTCCCTCGCTCTGTGGTTGAGGTAGAAAATGAATTGAAGGCCGGTTATTTTTCATCAGATATTATTCTTGAACCACGCCATGCGATCTATTATCCCACCGCCATGTATTTTTTCGTGAATAAGGGGAATACCACCTTGGCCCGTTTAATTGAAACCGGGCTGAAAATGGCATTGGAGGATGGATCCTTCGATGCGCTTTTCTTTTCAAGCTATGAATCGACGTTGAAAAATCTGAAGGTGGATGAACGGGATATTATCTTCATTAATAATCCCTTATTGCCCCCTCAAACGCCCATTGACGATGCTACCCTTTGGTATCGTCCTGCTAATATCGCCCAATAAATCGCTAAGATAAAAAAACGCGCTAACCTGTTAGAAGGATAGCGCGTTCTATTTGTGCTCTAAAAGTCTAGATTAATGACTTTTACCGGCGTGGACGTCTTTCATTGCACGACCTGAAGGGTCGGCATTGCTTTTAAAGCTTTCGTCCCACTCGAGGGCTTCAACGGTACTACAAGCAATGGATTTACCGCCTGGTACACATCGCGCCGCACTTTCTTGCGGGAAGTAACCTTCAAATATCGTCCGATAGTAGTAACCTTCTTTTGTATCTGGCGTATTAACCGGGAAGCGGAACTCAGCGGTAGCAAGCTGTTGATCGCTCACTTTGTCTTCAACAAAGTCACGAATAGAATCGATCCACGAATAACCCACACCGTCACCAAACTGTTCTTTTTGACGCCAAAGTACTTCTGGTGGCAAGGTTTTTCCATCATCAAAAGCTTTACGTAAAATCCATTTTTCCATGCGTCCGTCAACACACATTTTATCTTGAGGATTTAACCGCATGGCCACATCCATAAAGTTTTTGTCCAAGAACGGTACACGGGCTTCCACACCCCAAGCGCTGGTTGCTTTGTTAGCGCGGGCACAGTCAAACATGTGCAATCTATCTAATTTACGAACGGTTTCTTCGTGTAATTCTTTGGCATTCGGGGCCTTATGGAAATACAGGTAACCGCCGAAAATCTCATCAGAACCCTCACCGGAAAGTACCATTTTAATGCCCATGGCTTTAATCTTGCGGGTCATTAAGTACATGGGCGTGGCAGCACGAATGGTGGTTGTATCGTAGGTTTCAAGATGATAAATCACATCACGGATGGCATCTAAGCCTTCTTGGATCGTGAAGTGGATTTCATGATGCACAGTACCGATCATATCGGCAACCTGTTTGGCCGCCACAAGATCCGGTGCGCCTTCAAGGCCCACAGCAAAGCTGTGTAGTCTGGGCCACCAGGCATCAGATTTATCTTCGTCTTCAACGCGTTTGGCCACATATTGCGCCGCTACCGCAGACACCAGTGATGAATCCAAGCCGCCTGATAATAATACAGCGTAAGGAACATCAGACATCATGTGTGATTTAACCGCTTTTTCAAACGCCACTTTTAAATCATCAAGATTCGTTTCGTTGTCTTTAACCGCATCGTAACTCATCCAGTCACGTTTATAGTATTTGGTGAGCTCGCCTGTTTTGCTCCACAGGTAATGCCCAGGAGGGAATTCACTGATGGTTTTACAGATAGGCGCTAATGCTTTCATCTCTGAGGCAACGTAAAAATTACCGTGTTCATCATAGCCAGTGTAAAGGGGAATGATGCCGATATGATCCCGTGCGATAAGGTAAGCATCTTCGGTTTCATCGTATAAGATAAACGCAAACATACCTTCCAGATCATCGATGAAATCCACACCCTTTTGTTCGTATAAAGGCAGGATCACTTCACAGTCTGAACGGGTTTTAAAATCGTAGGGCGTTGCCAGATTTTGGGCAAGCTGCTTGTGATTATAGATCTCACCGTTAACGGCCAGGACTTTTTTATTATCCCGGCTGATGAGCGGTTGCGCACCGGTGTCGACATCGACGATGGCTAACCGTTCATGGCACAGGATGGTATTGTCATTATTCCAGATACCCGACCAGTCAGGGCCGCGATGACGCAGCAACTTTGTAAAATCAAGCGCTTGGGTTCTGAGTTCAGACACGTCGGTTTTGATATCAAGGATACCGAAAATACCACACATAAAACGGATTCTCTCTTGTGACTTGTTGAAAAATAGGATTGTTATTCTGTCGGTTGGCCTAACGCGGCCGCGGGTGAGACGTTATTGTTTTTGATGTACTGACTCCGCGTCTGTTGAATGTGCCAGCCTGAGAAAAAAATGCAAGAAATAACTGGTCTAAACGTAAAATATTCTCATAATTTTACCCAATTTTAACGTATGAATGAAAATCGTTCATAAAGCATACGCCCTGCTTGTGCCGGTAAACGGTGAGCACGCACCGTTTACCGGTAAGGAACAACGTCATTTTACGCCTTTGTATGGCGATTAGCGCTGAAATTCACTTTGTGGATCCCATTTTGGCCATGCATCTGTGGTGGCGATACCGTAACCAACATCAAACAACAATTGGGTGTCTTGGGCAATGCCTGATAAATCCCATTCGTTGCGATATTCATCACATACCTGATGATAGCAGCCGGTGATGATCACCTTCATACGCTTTCTGTAAGCCGCGGTTTCATCATCCCATGGTTCGGAGCCGCCTTCTGCGTAGAGTGCAGGGACGCCTTTTTTGGCAAAACTGAAATGATCCGAGCGATAGTAATAGCCCGCTTCAGGACGGTCTTCTTGTACAAGGTAGCGGCCCTGACGTTTGGCGGCTGTATCAAGATAAGTTTCGAGCTCTGATTTACCCATGCCCACTACCGTCACGTCCTTGGTTTTACCTAATACATTCATGGCATCCATATTAATATTGGCCACCGTATGATTTAACGGAATAACTGGGTGTTCTGCATAGTATTGTGACCCCAATAAACCTTGTTCTTCAGCGGTGACAATAAGAAATGTTACCGAGCGGGCAGGACGGGGGGTTAGTTTAGCAAAGGCATTGGCTAGTACCAGGCTTGCAGCAGTACCCGTGGCATTGTCATGGGCACCGTTATATATCTGATCGCCTTTAAGGGAAGTATCTTTGCCTAAGTGATCCCAATGCGCTGTATAAATGACGTGTTCGTCAGGATGCTCAGTACCCGGCAGCGTCGCGATAACATTGTGACTGACGGATTTTTTGATGGTGTTCTTCACGGTAACAGAGGCCGTTAAATCAAGGGCTTTATGATAAGGTCCTTCCAGTGCTGCCCGTTTTTCTTCGTCAAAATCCATGCCCGCGTCTGCGAAGACTTTTTTCGCGGCATCGAACGTGAGCCAGCCTTCAACGGCCACACGACTTGCACCGCCATCCTCGCTAACAAGCCCATATTGGGGGCCACTCCAGCTATTGGCAACCACAGACCAACCGTAGGAAGCCGGTGCGGTTTCATGGACAATTAATGCCCCCGCGGCACCTTGACGACTGGCTTCTTCATACTTGTATGTCCAGCGTCCGTAATAGGTCATGGTGGTGCCTTGGAATTTGCCGCTTTCGGGGTTCTCAAAGCCTGGATCGTTAACCAGAATCACCACGGTTTTGCCTTTTACATCGACGCCTTCGTAGTCATTCCAATCATATTCGGGAGCATTGATGCCGTAACCGACAAACACCAGATCAGAGTTTTCTAGTGAGACTGTGGTTTGTTCTCTTTTCGAGCCAACCATCATGTCGTCTTTATAATGAAAGGTATTGTCACCAATGGTCATGGTAACGTTGGGATCGGCGGTAATTTCCATCAGCGCCACATCTTGCAGGTAGCTGCCATTATTGCCGGGTTCTAATCCTGCCGCTTTTAAATGTGTGACCAGGTAATCCAAGGTTTTCTTTTCGCCTTCGGAGGTAGGTAAACGACCTTCAAATTCGTCAGAAGACAGGGTTTTTAGGGGCTCACGAAAATCTTCGTCTTTAAAACTGTCATACACAGTATCAAAATTAGACGGTTCGGATGCAACCGTAACACTCGGTGCTGCCTTGTTTTGTTCATTGGTACATGCTGTGAGGCTAAGTGCCACTACAGTAAATAACGATGGCACCACAATTGGCAAAAGAATTTTTTTCATTGTTTGTCTCTATTTGCTCTACAATAGCCACCCAGTATAGAGAATACCGGACACTGAACCAAGTCGAAGTCTATGAATTCTACCCTATGTAATTGGTTTTCTACCAAAAATAGCAATGTAATTTCTCTCCCTGTTTCCTCCCTTTTGAAATTAAGTGGATTGCGTCAATGTAGCGAATTTCCTACTATTGCAGAGATTAACAACGCAGTTGTAACCTGGCACAAGGGGCAGTGGGGCGGGCCTAAATTTAAAGGTCAAAGTACGTTTAGTGATGGTGATCATCGTTACTACGAACAAATCGTATC
>NZ_JBAHZB010000105.1:0-12160 GCF_036697315.1 Alteromonas sp. 14N.309.X.WAT.G.H12 | reverse complement strand
GGCAGGGCATTAAGTTTACCGGTTTCTTTTACCGTATGGGCGCCGGCACCACTCATCCCTAAGCCGTCTATGGCCATATCTACGTATTGTGAGGTAAAGGACACATCAGCGGCACCGGCATTAAGGGGGTTAACGGCATCCACAGTGCCCTGACCGAGATCGTCACTGACCTGACTGTAAATACCTAGCAATGTTTTATTTCCTGATGTGGGTGCAAGGGCAGGGTAACCTTCACCAAATTCTATGTGGCTTTGGGTTTGTGGCAAAGAATCGGCGACAATGTCTTCCATTTTTTGTTCTACCCGCGTTAGCTGGGTTTGTGAAATCGCACGAATATCACCGGTCACAATGGTGGTTTCGGCCACCACATTGTTTTTACCGAAGGTGGTACCGCTATTACTTTTCTTGTCGTGAGTTACTTCGGTACCTCCCATAATTCTACCTGGGTTGTAAGTAAGTAACTCCTCACTTCTTAATTCGTTGTAAAAGGTCATTAGAATACGTGAGGCTTCATAAATAGAGCCCGCACCCACGTTATCTTTAAAGATTTGAGAAGAATGGGAAGGTACGCCTTTCACTGTCAGTGTCCAGTCTACGGAACCTCGACGTGAAATGTTCGCTGTGGCCGGATTACCATCACCATTTTCAAAACCAAGGGCAATATCGGCCCATTTTGCCCCGTCAATGAGGGCTTTTTTTGACAGCGCGAGGGGGCGGCCACTAAGTTCTTCATCGCCGGTCATAACCACCATAATGTTCATGTCTTTTAGCTCGCCGGCGGCATCGAGTGCCCGTAATGCCTGTAAGATAATGACATCGCCTCCTTTCATGTCTGCAATGCCCGGCCCTTTGGCCACCGTATCGCTCACAGGCTCAAATTTTTGAAATGGGCTATCTGGTTCAAATACGGTATCTAAGTGACCGATGAGCAGCATTTTAGGGCCCTTACCGCCGTGCAGTTCGGCAACCAGATGACCGGCGCGATTGAAGGCGCTGCCTTCCTCAAAACGGGCATTGAAGCCGAGTGCTTTAAATTCGGGGATCAGTGTGTCTGCTACCTTTTTTACCCCGGCGAAATTCATGGTACCGCTGTTTATATTAACGAGTTTTTCTAACAGCGTTAGCGCCTGAGGATTAGACTGATGAATGTAATCAACCATGGTTTGTTCTTTTTCTGTCAAGGCGGCAAAGGCCTGATGAGTGAGCAGGGATAATCCGAGTACTAGTGCGCTTTTTTTCATTGTGTTGTGCTCTTTATAGGGAAAAGGTAAGCATAAACTATCTAGCGGCGTAAACAAAAAGCAAAGTATTCACGACCAACTTGCTAACCCCTCCGCCCAGTGTGTATTTCTATCATGGGGTGAAATATTCAGCGCCTCGTGGTGCGTAGCCTTTTGCAATGGAAGGGCAAGGTGTAAGCTATGGGCAAAAGGTCCCGTGCTCGTCGTGCGCAACTTGCATTCCAGTGTGGATAATAGCAATGTGTATTAAAATGTACGGTGGTTTCTCGCCACATGACTGCACGATGGGTAATTAACAAGCACACAGGAGAATCTGGTGTCCGTCCACGAAATAAAGCACCCCCTTATTCAACACAAAATTGGTTTAATGCGTGAAGCGAATATCTCCAGTAAAGATTTTCGCGAACTGGCCAGTGAAATTGGTAATTTATTGACCTATGAAGCCACCCGGGAGTTACCCACTGAAACTGCGCAAATTAAAGGCTGGACTGGTGAAAACCTCCGTGTGGAACAAATAAAAGGAAAGAAAATCACCATCGTTCCCATTTTGCGGGCAGGACTTGGCATGCTAGACGGTGTTATGCAACTGATCCCCAATGCTAAAATCAGCGTGGTGGGGTTATATCGCGATGAAACTACCTTGCAGCCCGTAGCGTATTTCGACAAGGTGGTAAAAGATATCGATGCCCGTACCGCGTTGATTGTTGATCCCATGCTTGCCACCGGCGGAACGCTCATCGCCACCATTGATTTGTTAAAACAAAAAGGCTGTAAGCAAATTATGGGGTTATTTCTTGTTGCCGCGCCAGAGGGCATTGAGGCGGTGACCAGTGCCCATCCTGATGTGGCGATTTTTACCGCGTCAGTGGATAATAAGCTAGACGAAAATGGCTACATTCTTCCTGGATTAGGGGATGCGGGGGATAAAATCTTCGGCACCCGATAGGGGACAAACTGCCTTTCCCGGCAAGATCATCCCATCGTCTTTACGCGTGTGAAGCCAGTTCTGTGGCAATGGTTTTTGCCAGTAGATCAATGGCTTCAGAGCGCACCTTCTGGGGGTTAATCAAACATACCCCAATGCGTCCCAATGAGGGCAAACCGGCAGAAGGTGAAAGGATAGAAAGGCCATTTGGCACGGTACTTTTTGCCAGTACGGTAATGCCTAATCCTTCGTTAATCGCCGTTTGAATACCATTTAAATCGCCAATGGTGTACACCACCTGCCATTGTTTTTTTACTTTCGCCAGCAAGTTGGTAGCGCGTTTGCGATAGATGCAGGGGGACGGTGCGGCAATGAGGGGAAGTTGCTCGGGAATATTGTTCACAAAGCGTTGACTGCCTACCCATACCAGTTCATCGGTCACAATGTATCCATCTTGCTCGGGTTCCGGCTCTTCTTGCAACGATAAGATCAAATCAAACTGATTTTTCAGCGGCTCACACAAGAGATCCTTACTCAATGCACAGTGTACCTCCATGGAAATTTCGGGGTATGACTGGGTAAATCGGCGGATAATTTTCGGCATGAGGGTGGTGGAAAACTCACTGGGGATCCCCAGTTTTATATTGCCACTAATTTGCGGGCGACCAAATTCTGCCATGGCCTGATCATTTAACATGAGGATCTTGGTGCCGTACTCCAGCAACTTACTCCCCGCAAGGGTGAGCATCAGCCGGTTACCTTCCCGGGTAAACAATTTTTCACCCACGGTTTCTTCCAGCTTTTTTATTTGCAGGCTAATGGCCGGTTGGGTGCGTTTTAACCGCTCAGCACAAACGGTGTAACTGCCTGTTTGTGCAATGGTGACAAAGGAGCGCAGAAAGTCGACGGACAGGTTTTTCATGTGTTATCTCCAAAGCGCCAGCTGCTTACGTATTTCATATTCTTATGATGCCATATTTATTATTAATTTTATTTATTCTGTATGTACATCTAGCATAATGAAAATCAAATAACAATGGAGTTAACATGAATACGCTAAATAATGCTTTACGTCAGGTGGACGCAGATATCGCCGATATACTGCAATTAGAGGCTCAACGGCAGGAAGATCATGTCGAACTCATTGCCTCTGAAAATTACACCAGCAAGGCAGTGATGGCCGTGCAGGGCAGTAAGCTGACCAATAAATACGCAGAAGGGTACCCGGCTAAGCGTTACTACGGTGGCTGTGAAGAAGTGGATAAAGCCGAACAATTAGCCATCGACAGGGCCAAAGCGGTATTTGGCGCTGATTACGTCAATGTACAGCCTCACTCGGGGTCTCAGGCCAACGCAGCGGTGTATATGGCCTTGTTGTCACCCGGTGATACGATTCTTGGTTTAAGTCTTGATCATGGCGGCCATTTAACCCACGGTGCTGCGCCCAATTTTTCCGGCAAACTCTATCATGCCGTGCAATATGGTTTAAACCCCGATACCGGCGAGATTGATTATGAGCAGGTGGCTGCATTGGCCAACACGCACAAGCCAAAAATGATCGTCGCTGGTTTTTCAGCCTATTCCCGTATTGTGGATTGGCAACGGTTCCGGGACATCGCTGATAGTGTGGGCGCTTATCTTATGGTGGATATGGCCCATGTGGCCGGATTGGTGGCGGCTGATCTTTATCCGAATCCCGTGCCGGTGGCAGATGTGGTCACCACCACCACCCACAAAACCTTGCGCGGCCCCAGAGGGGGACTCATTTTGTGTAAGTCTGCCCCTGCATTGGAGAAAAAATTCAATTCGTTAATTTTCCCCGGCATTCAGGGGGGGCCCTTGATGCATGTGATCGCCGCCAAAGCGGTGGCATTAAAAGAGGCCATGATGCCTGAATACAAAGTGTATCAGCAGCAGGTTGTCGACAATGCCAAGATCATGGCGGAAACCTTTATCCAGCGTGGATTTTCAGTGGTGTCGGGTAAAACCGAAAATCACATGTTTTTAGTGGATCTCATCGATAAAAACATGACCGGAAAGCAAGCGGATGCGTTATTAAATAATGTGAATATCACCGTAAATAAAAATACCGTCCCCAACGATCCTCAGTCTCCGTTTGTCACTAGCGGTATACGTATTGGTACCCCAGCGGTAACATCCCGAGGATTTACCCAAGAGGATTGTCAGCAATTGGCATCGTGGATGTGTGATGTGTTGGCAAACCCGGAAGACGAGGGCGTGGCACAGAAAGTAAAACAGCAGGTCGCCAAGCTTACTGCCGCGCGACCGGTTTATGCCTAAGGCGGTTTGGCCGGGTATGTACCCGGCCGACAAGAGGATCTAGTTGCTTAGTGATGTCACCGCTAACACCTTATTGAAATACATGTCTCGCCACTCATGTTGGGTGGTTTTACGCACGGTATAAGGATATAAACTGAATCCGGTTATTTGCTTAAGATAATCCGTATCAAAACGTATAAAGGCGTCGCTGGCGGCATTTTGATTATCCCAGCGGATCACAAAGGTGTTGTTATCGAAAGGTTCAAGGGTACCCTTTAAGGTGGGCATTTTCGCCGAGACAATACGTATGGACTGGCCTTTTTGGGATAGGGTAAAGGTGCCAAACCATTGATCCTCAAAGGTGCCTAGGTATGCGTCTAGGGCAAGGGATGTGGTGCCTGAGCCTTTGGGTTCCTGATAACGGGCCAGAGATTTGGCTTCGCGTTCATCACGGTAGTCCTGATATTTTGCAATCCAATCTTCTTGAGGCGCTTCTGCTATATAGGCTTTTAAAATGGTCTGCATGACTGAGCCGCGGGCACCATAATTGGAGCCATTGTTTAGCACCACCACGCCGAGCTGTAAGTCAGGAATAAAGGCCACATAGGTTTGATAACCCGATAGGGTGCCGGTATGGGAAATGACTTCATGGCCATAAATATCCATTAACCGCCAGCCTAAACCATAGGCTTTAAAGTGTGTGTTGTCCCATTGCTCATCGGTCTCATCCACGGGCAATATGGTTTGGGCAGAGAGCATGGTCTTAACAGTGTCCGGTGCAAGAAGTGGTTCACCAGAGGGCAGTTTGCCGCCATCAAGCCACATTTGTAACCAACGTAACATACCTGGCGCATTACAGGTCACGCCGCCGGCGGCGGCAGACACGATACCTTTACTTTCAATTTGATTGCGGGGGATAGGGTAGATCCCCCGCTCATCATTATAGCCGTAACTTAACGCACGGTTGGCCAGTACGTCTGCCGGCACATCGCCACCAAAACATTGCATGTGTAACGGCGCAAACACGTTTTGCTGTAGTCGGGTTTCCCATGGCTGTTCGGTGAGCGTAGCGACGACTTCCCCAGCGGTAATATACATGACATTGGAATAGGCATAATGGCGTCTAAAGCTGTAGGCTGGGGTGAGGTAGCGTAAGTTATGGATGATTTCATCACGACTGAAACCACTAGGCTCTGGCCACAACATGGCGTCCCCGGCACCGGAAACGAGTCCGCTGCGATGGGTCAGTAAATCGGTGATATCCATTTCCCGTGTTACCCAGGGATCAGCCATTTGAAAGGCGGGAAGTACCTCGGTGACCTTGGTGTCCCAGGTTAACTTTCCTTCGTCCACAAGTTGTGCCACCGTGGTGGCCGTAAAGGCCTTACTTGTTGATGCGAGTCTAAAATAGGTATCGGGCTCAACCGGGCGTTGATTAGCCATATCTCGCATACCATGGCCGTCAAGGTAGACGATTTTACCGTCTTTGATTATCCCGACGCTCATGCCTGGGGTATGAAACTGGATGAGTGCCTTGTCGATGGTAGAAGGCAGGTCTGCGAGGTTTTCCGGTAGCTGGTTTACCGAGGCTGTGTTGGCCATGGTTAAAGAGGACAGGGCGCAGCCTAAAATAGACAGGCCAAGACGAAAAGACATCAACATAGTGTATTCCTTTATTTTTTTCTTCACTCTCTATGGGCGGTGCTGTGAAGTCAACGCAGAGTCGACCATAAATAGGCAGATCGCGATCAATCGCGCTAACAAGCCCCTATTTTTACGTATGGGTATGCACTTCAGCGTTTTATCGACAACTTGTTGGCGATCTAATCCCACACCAGTTGTTTGAAGTGCTTGCGGCACATGGATTCATAGCGGTCATTGCCGCCTATTTCGACCTGATTTCCATCGGTAACCGGTTGGCCATTTTCGTCTAATCGTACAACGAAGGTGGCTTTGCGGCCACAGTGACACACGGTTTTTAACTCCGTTAACTTGTCGGCCCATGCCATAAGATAATGGCTGCCTTCAAAGGCCTCACCAAGGAAATCCGTGCGCAAGCCGTAGGCCAGCACCGGGATATTTAGCTCATCGACAATGTCAACCAGCTGTTTGACTTGGGTTTTGGTTAGAAACTGTGCTTCATCAATAAACACACAATCAAGGGGTTGCTGACGATGCTGATTAAAGACGTGGTGAAATAAATCATCCTCGGTATTGTATAGTGCGGCCTCTGCCTGCAGGCCAATTCGGGAGGTGACTTTACCCACTTCGTATCTGTCGTCGATGGCAGCGGTAAATATGGCCACCTGCATACCACGTTCGCGGTAGTTATAGGCAGATTGAAGTAAGGACGTGGATTTTCCTGCATTCATTGCAGAGTAATAATAATAAAGTTGCGCCATGTTTATTTATCGTTGTGTAACCATCGCGTGAGGTTTTTTTCGCGCTGAGGTTTGTCGAAGTAAAAGCCTTGCAGGCAGTCTACACCCATTGCCTTTAATCTTGCAGCTTGAATTTCAGTTTCTACGCCTTCGGCAATGGTTTTACACCCAAATTCGCCGGCAATTAACAAGGCGGCACGTATGATAGGTTCGCCTGTGGAGTCCAGAGTATTGATAAAGGAGCGGTCTATTTTTATATAGTCAAAATTTAAGTTGTGTAATTGACTTAGAGAAGAAAAGCCAGTACCAAAATCATCAATGGAGATGAATACCCCCATGGCTTTAATACCGTTAATCTGCGCGGTGAGCTTAGCGATGTTGTCAGCAAACACGGATTCGGTCACTTCAAGATGTAAGCGAGTTGGTGATAAACCGGAAGAAGAAAGGATGTGGGAGAGCCGACAAACAAAGTCATCTTCCATGAGCTGGGCGACAGACACGTTCACCGATACTGCAATGTGAGTGCCTTGCCAGCGAGCGGCATCGTTGCAGGCAGTGTGCAACACCCACTCACCGAGTTGAACGATGATGCCACACCGTTCTGCAATGGGAATAAATTCGTTCGGCGAGACCTGCGTATTGTTATATTGCCAGCGTATGAGGGCTTCAAAGGATGATGCGCTATCCGTATCGGTGCAAATAATGGGTTGATAGACTAAGTAAAAGGCATTTTCATCAATGGCGACCCGAAGTCCTTCGCGGAGCTTTTGTTCCCGACAAACTGAATTGAAAATAGCGGTATTAAAGACCGCAATATGGGACTGTTGTAAGCGTTTTTCATAGTACATGGTAAGATCTGCCTCTTGGATGAGGCGCTGGGGATCATCGCCGTGTTCCGGACACAGTGCAATGCCTATGGTGGCATCAAGATTTATTTCATTTTTATCTATGGTCATGGGATCAGCAATGTCTTGACGAATGGCGCTGGCGGCCAACATGGCGGTATCTGAACTGACATCCTCAATAATCATGATGAATTCGTCTCCCCCCCAGCGTGCAAGACTGTGTTTAGGTGCGTGTTGCTTCAATATATCAGCCACTTTCACTAATACCTGATCGCCAATAGCGTGGCCTAAACTATCGTTTACCTGTTTGAAGCCGTCTAAATCGATAAAAAGAAGTGCGACAGTGGTATTGTGGTTTTTGCATTTTTCTACGCACAAGGCTAATTGCTTTAAAAACCCAGTTCGATTCATCAACAGGGTTAACGGATCCAGGTTTGACAGGCGGGTCACCTCTTTTGTTCTTTGTTGTACGGTTTCCTCAAGGTGGCTATTGAGAGCGTCAAGTTGAAGATTGCTATTCTTTAACGCCGTATTGACACGAATGACTTCGTTACGTTCTGCTTCCATCAGCTTAAGTAATTGCTGATTGTGTTTTTTTAAATCCATCGATTGGGTGAAGAAGTGGTTGGTTCTTTTCGAGCTACTTAGCATGGTGATCCAAAATGCAATACCTAAAAAGCCAAGTACGTTAACTTCTCTATGAGACTCAAATAAGGCGATGGTGGACATAGGAACAAGAAGAAGTGTGCAAAATGTCCAAACTAGGGAGCGGCTTGCGCCGAGCACCGTGGCTGCACCGCCTGCCAACGCAGACAGTACCACCATGGTGGTGGCAAGTTCGAGTATTTGCATCTGCGGGAAAATACTAATGGTATATATCCCCCACGTTAATGCGGTAAGCGTGACGCCAGCATAGAATCGTGAAAATGCGGCATAGGCTTTGTCAGTTTGATGGCGCAATCGCTTCATCCAGTACATGGCATCAACAAAACGCAGTAAGAGTAACGACACCATAAACAGCCAGAAATAGATTTTTATTGGTAGGGGGGATTGTGACTCAAAACCAAAGGTCAATGCAGATATGGCCAGTACCGAAACCAACAAACCGCCCAACGTATTAGTATGTAAGATCTGTACAATGTCATTGAGGTTGTCATTATCTGGGGCTAGGCATTTGAATAGAAAGCGCACTGCATCATCCTGTGGTGGATAGTAATTATCGCGTTTTTCGTTATGTATCTATAAAGTTTATAGGCGATAGCAGTAGTAAAAGCCAAAAAAAAGGTGGTTTTTACACCACCTAATTGAGTCGTCAGGCGCGCTTAAGCCGCGTCTTTTTGTTTTTCATTATTTGATTTAGCATCACTTAATGGTGCTAAATCAAAGGTAAACTCGTCCACGCGAACCGCACGTTTTCGTTTTTCGTCATAGTCATGAAGCATGACGGCTTCTTGCTCTGAAATGACGCCGCGGGATTGCAAGGCATTTAACGCGTTTTCAAAAGAGATAAACGGTATAACAGGCTCTTTGCGTAAGGCTTTTTGTACTTTACCTAGTAGATGGGACACAGCGTGCTTCGCTTTGAAGGCTTGCTCGTTAATGTCGTTACCATCCCCGGGTACAGGCCTTACAAGATGGGTAAGCTGTGCCTTTATACTGTTATCTTGCATGGCTGCAAGGGCCAGTTTACTGGCAAGCTCATCGCTAATCCCGCTAACCGAATTTGTGTAAGTGCACGTAAGGGTACGCATCAGTAAGCGAGTCGGTGTATTCGGGAAATTAGCGATAAAGTCCACCAACGCCTGCTCTGCCTGTTGTAAGCTCCATTGCATGGCATATTCAAAATATGGCTGGGCCAGTTTACGATCTTCAACCCGCTGCTCGTAAAAACGAATCGCTGCCATAGCGCCATATAAATAGCTCATGACATCGCCTAAGCGGGCTGAAAGCAGTTCGGCCTTTTTCAGATCGCCGCCTAGTACCGCTAAGGATAAATCCGCCATCGGGGCGAGTTTTGCAGCCATGGCATTCAGTCGTTTCTCATAACGAGTCACTTCAGGAAGGGAACTTTTAGCGTTGCGTAAAAAAGGCAGGTAGCTGTTTTTTAGACTGCGAAACGCATTTTTTACACTAAAACTGATGGTTTTCTTCAGTACTTGATTGAAGGCTTGGTCTGCACTGTCGTCGTCACTGTGGATAAGGTCCACCATGTCTTTTAGATACGGATGACAACGCATGGCACCCTGACCAAATATCATGAGGTTACGGGTAAGAATATTCGCCCCTTCCACCGTAATGGCGATGGGTAAGGAGGCGTAACCGCCGGCAAGGGTATTTTGTGGTCCACGTTGTATGGCTTTACCTGCCAATATGTCCATGGCAGAGTTCATGACGTCGCGGCCAAGTTCTGTCATGTGATATTTAGCGATTGCCGTAACGACGGAAGGTTTGATCCCCATGCCGAGTCCTTCGGTGGTAAGTACCCGCATGGACTCAAGAAGGAAGGTTTTTCCTGCAATATCAGCCAGTTTTCCTTGAATGCCTTCAAACCGGCCGATGGGCAATCCAAACTGTTCCCGTACAAAACTATATTCTGCGGCAGCTTTTAGCGCCGATTGACCTGTGGCCACACCCATAGCGGGTAAGGAAATACCACGGCCAGCGCCTAAGCAGCTCACCAGCATTTGCCAGCCTCTGCCGATATTTTTCTGCCCACCAATAATAAAGTCCATGGGAATAAAGACATCGTTGCCGCGAGTAGTACCGTTGTAAAAACGTTGTCCCATTGGATCATGACGGTTGCCGAGTTCCACACCAGGATGGGATTTAGGCAAGAGTGCGCAGGTGATACCTAGTTCGGTTTTATCACCAATTAAATGGTCTGGATCGAACACTTTAAATGCCAAACCCAGCACGGTGGCAATGGGCGCCAGCGTGATATAACGCTTATCCCAGCTCACCCGTAAACCGACGACTTCTTTGCCTTCCCATTCGCCTTTGGTAACGATGGCAGCATCAGGAATGCCGCCGGCATCGGAGCCCGCTTCTGGGCTGGTTAGGGCAAAACAGGGAATATCATCACCTACCGCCAGTCGTGGCAGGTAATAATCTTGTTGTTCTTGGGTGCCGTAATGCATGAGAAGCTCACCCGGGCCTAATGAATTTGGCACCATAACGGTGACGGCAATGGCGCCACTTTTCGCGGCCAATGTGGCAACAATGGTTGAATTGGCGTAGGGGCTAAATTCCAGTCCGCCAAATTTTTTGGGGATGATCATGGAGAAAAAACGATGCTTTTTAATAAAAGCTAAGATTTCATCAGGAATATGGACACTGTTTGCCAGTTCAAAATCATCAACCATGGCTAATAATTCTTGAACTGGGCCGTCCATAAACGCTTGTTCCTCCGCCGACAAGGTGGCTTGTGGCACCGCTCGAAGGGCATTCATGTCGGGTTTACCTTGATAAATCGAGGCTTCTAACCAGATATCTCCGGCGTCTAAGGCTTCCTGTTCCGTTAACGAAATAGGGGGAAGAACTTTTTTAAGGCGTTTTCTAATACTCATTTTTACTCATCCGCTCATCTGACCAGTTGATTTTCACTTATATTACCTTACATTTTTCAAAGATCAAATATTATGTGTTCGCCAGCTTGTCAGGGAGGGTCAACGAAAGAGAAAATTTCTGTTTTTCTTACTTATTTTTATTTTATTCAACTTAAGTTGAATGGAAGGATGCAGCGAAATAGTTACACAAATGTGGTTTACCAGATACACTAAAAGGGGGATACATAAAGAAGGATAAAAAGGGTTATGCAAACACTTCCTGTATGGATACGTTGGTGCATGGAAAAGCCAAAAACAGTATTGGTACTATTTGTATTGGCGTGCATCATCACAGGAGCGGGTGCGGGGAAGTTATATTTTCGTGGTGACTACAAAGTTTTCTTTGAGCAAAACGATCCCCAGAAACTGGCCTATGAAGAAATGCAGAACGTGTTCAGTAAAAGTGAAAATGTCACGTTCTTGATTTTACCGGATAGTGAAAATGTTTATCAGCCCGATACCTTCGAGCTAATTCAATCGCTTACCGAAGATGCCTGGCAGATCCCCTTGTCCATTCGTGTGGAGTCATTATCGAATTATCCTTACACCTATGCCGACGAAGAAGGTTTGGTGGTCACGGATCTTATTCGTGAAGGGCAAACCGATGAGGCACATATAAAATGGGTAAAAGAAGCCGTCGCGCCGTTAGAAAATGTGCAAGGCAGGCTCATTTCTCTGGATAATAAAATGGCGGTTATCAATGTCACCATTCAATTACCTGACGGCGATCAAACCCCCAACATCTTAAAGATTGGTACCTTTTCTAAACAATTAAAAGCAAAATACGAAGCCGCGTACCCCAATCATCAAATCTATTTATCGGGCATTGTCATCATGAACGACGCCTTTGCCCTAACCGCAAAGGACGATGCCACCACCCTTA
>NZ_JBAHZB010000104.1:0-12231 GCF_036697315.1 Alteromonas sp. 14N.309.X.WAT.G.H12 | reverse complement strand
GGGGCCGGCGATAAAACGGGGGCGTCCCGGTGAATTTGATGATCGGGCTGTGTTCACTCCTGAAGTGATAGTGCATGAAGGGAAGTATTATCTGGTTTATCAAACGGTACAGTTTCCCTACACCAATCGACAATTTGAACATATTGCCATTGCCTGGGCCGACTCTCCCTATGGTCCCTGGCATAAAAGTACGGCTCCCATACTGAGTCCTTCGATGGATGGCGAGTGGGAAGGGGATGAAGATAACCGCTTCCATGTTAAATCTAAAGGCAGCTTCGACAGCCATAAAGTCCACGACCCCTGTATTTTGTTTTTTAACGATAAGTTTTACCTGTATTACAAAGGGGAAACCATGGGGGAAGAAATGAATATGGGGGGGCGTGAAATCAAACATGGTGTTGCCATTGCCGATAATATTTTAGGGCCTTACGTTAAATCAGAATACAACCCCATTTCTAATAGCGGGCACGAAGTGGTAGTGTGGAATTATCAAGGGGGTGTGGCTTCCTTGTTAACCACCGATGGCCCTGAGAAAAACACCATCCAGTTTGCGCCAGACGGGATCAATTTTGACATTAAAGCCCACGTAAAAGGGGCGCCCGAAGCCATTGGTTTATTCCGAGACTTTAAAACTAACACCCTGCCTCCACCTGGGTTAACCTGGGGACTTACCCATAAATATGATGCAAGCTGGAATTGGAATTACATCTGTAAATTCGTGCCCCGCAAACAGGTGCTGGATGCCGGTACCTTTCAGAATGAACATTAAACGTTGATGCTATGACCTCATTACTTTGTATCGGAGAGGGGATGCTAGAGCTGCGTCCCCAACAGGCCAGACAATTCAAGTGTGGCTATGCAGGCGACACCTTAAATGCAGCGATTTATGCCAAAAGGATAAATCCTGATTTAACGGTGAGTTTTTTAACGGGCATTGGTCAAGATCCCTACAGCGCAGATTTTATTACTTTCTGCCAGCAGGAATCCTTAAATACCAAGTTATTACTGACCTCAAAAACCGCCAATTTAGGCATTTACGCCATTGCCACCGACGATGCCGGTGAGCGTTCCTTTTATTACTGGCGGAAAGGGTCGGCAGCGACCCAATTGATGAACTTAATCGACGAATACGGTGGAAAAGAAGCCATAGATGTTCCGTCTATGGTGTTTTTCAGTGGCTTGGCGTTGGGGTTTTTAAGTGATGGGGACAAACCACGGTTATTACAGTTAATTGAGTATTTTAAAGACAAAGGTAGTCAAATAGCCTTTGATCCCAACTATCGCCCCATGTTGTGGAAAAGCCCCGCCCATACCATCGAGTGGCTCAATTTCGCCTATGAAGTGAGTGACCTGATATTGCCAGGGTTAGATGAACATCAGGTGTTGTTTGGACATCAAACCGCCGAAGAGGTGGCAGAGTATATGTCCCGTTTTGAGTTTGATGAACTCATCATCAAGTGTGGGGATGAAGGCGTAAAAGGGTATGACAAAACCGGTCTTGTTCATCATCAACCTTTTAACCCCGCGCCCACCCAGATAGACAGCACGGCCGCCGGTGATTCCTTTGCCGGTACCTATTTGGCTAAACGCCTATGCCATTGCAGCATGGCTGAAGGGATGAAACAGGCCGATAGTGTGGCGCGTTTTGTGGTCCAGCATTCAGGCGCCATTGTCGATGGGGGGATATTCCAAAGATTTCTCGAGACTGACAATTAGCGGGGCGAATTTCCCCTATCTTTAATCGCTTTAAAAGGAAAGAAAACATGCCCACTCACTTCTCGGTTTTGCCTCTGTTCACAATTTTATTTATGTGGGCAAGCGGTGCTTGTGCCTCAGACAAGGTAAATAATGCTGAAGGGGATAGTTCAATTCTCCCTCAAATAGAGGTGTTTGATACAAAAGCGCTGAACCTCATTGATCCGAATGCCAACATTAGCATTCGCAGTAAAGGGTACGGCTGGTCGGAAGGGCCGTTATGGATTGAACAAGGTCAATATCTGTTGTTTTCCGATATTCGTAGCAATCAAATCTTTAAATTTCATCCTCAAACAGGCACATCGGTTTACTTAGCACCCGCTGGTGCAACGGGATGGGTGGAAGGGGATTATGCTGAGGGGCCAAATGGATTATTGCTTAGTCCTGATGGCCAATTAGTGATAATGCAGCAAGGGGATCGTCGTATTGCAGTTATGGATGCGCCTTTAACCACACCCCAACCCAAGTTTGTTACATTGGCAGCGGAATACCAGGGAAAACGGTTAAATAGTCCGAATGACGGTGTGTACGATAGCAAGGGGAATCTGTATTTTTCTGATCCCCCTTATGGCCTAAAGAAGGGGATGGATGACAGTCGTAAGCAACTTCCATTTCAGGGCATTTATTTGTTGAAGGCTAACGGTGAGCTCGTCTTACTGGATGATTCTGTCAACCTTCCTAATGGGGTAGTGCTAACGGCTGATGGCAAAATGCTAATTGTGTCAGTTTCCGATCCCAAGCATGCGCGCTGGATTGCCTATGATGTTCAAGCTGACGGGACTATTGTGAATAAACGCATGTTTTATGATGCCAGTGATTTGGTTGGCAAAAAAGGTGAACAAGGCTTGCCCGATGGGTTTGCATTACATTCTAGCGGGTTAATTTTTGCGACCGGACCGGGTGGTGTATGGTTATTTGAACAAACAGGTAAGGTGTTGGCCAAAATCAGAACCGGTCAAATTAGCTCAAATTGCGCCCTGACTAGCGATGAAAAAACCTTATATATCACCACCCCTCACTATTTAATGAGTGTGTCGTTACGCTAACGGCAAATGTGATAGAGAATCGCTGGACATTCACCATTTCCAGCTATGTCTATGGGCTAACGGAACATGTGATAGAGAACAAGGTTTTTTTAAATGCTTGTTTGCCCATATTAAGCCGCCTCTAGGGGCGGCTTAAATGGTTTATCGTGGGTGACCCATGGGGATAATGCCATGGGCGTAGGTGAGATTTAGACGAGTTTATTTATGCCGATGTTTTCGTCCTGATGGATCAACACCGGCCAACCGGGGAATTGGTTGTGGGCACTGGGATTCGTGGCATCAACTAGAAAGCGGAATGCCTGTATGTAGTAGGTTTTCGCTTCCGTATCGAAGGTGATAAAACCAAAACCGGAGCCTTTTTCATGGGCGTGAATATACCGATTTTCTGATTTGCCTACCTTGGGGTTACCCACCGCATAAACATAGATTTTGTTACCGAAACTATCCAAATATTCGCCAGTTTGGGTTAAACCATGAGACGGGCGGTTAGCATGGGGAATAGGTAGATCGTCAGGACGCCACCATCGGGGCCAGCCTGCGGCAATGGCGGGGGTACAGAAGGCCCAGTTACTGTCCCGTTGTTTATCAACCCCATATTGGGACAAGGTCCCTAAATGGGTGTCACCACAGATATGTAAGGCTTTGGATTGACGCATGATATCAATGGCTCTGTTGCGGGCGGTCGCCGGCCAACCACTACTGTCAAAATCATATTTTAAATAGCGATCTGGAAGGGGTTGGTGGGTGGAAATTCCCGCAAACACGGTTTGGCTGACAACCGCTTTTAATTCATGATCACGCCAGTCTTTAGACCACTTGGCTAAAAAGTCTTCCTGACGCTTGCCTAAAAGTTGTAAATCGTCACGGTCAAAGGCGGGGTTAATAAAGTTAGGATCTTCCTCTTGGCCGGTTTCTCCCACCACGATGTTTAACCGATCGGGGCCGCTTTTCCATTGCCGATCCGCTAAAATGGCAAAGCTGACATTGCCATAGACCATCTCAGTATAATACACATTGAGCCCTCGTTCAGAGGGGGTGGGATCCACAGGATCAGGCAGGTGGGCAACATTGGTTCGATGCACCACATTGAGCATACGTATGGGTTCAATGTAGCCGCCCCACATATCGCTGCGGCCAATTTTTTTTGCTTCATCAGACATTTTTGCGCCAGCTTCTCCCCACAGATTACCTTGTAGAACATCGTGATCGTCAGGCAAGCAAATGGTGGGGGCATGGCGCATGGACTCTCTAAAGGCCCAGCCAAATTGATAGAATTTACGTAAATAATTTAATATGGCCCGTTCAGCGGGAAAACGAATCACACCAAAGCCACCATGATTTTCATAAATCTGATCCCCAGAAAACAAAATCAAATCGGGCTGTAATTTCGCTACATTGTTGGCTACGGGTTCATAGGGAAAGGCATAGTCATTTTGACAGGTGAGTGCGGCCATCCGTAATGTTTTGCCTTTAGGTTCAGCCTGAATGGTGCCTGTGAAAATATCCGGTACTTCACTGCCATCGCGACGTTTCTCTTTGTACACCACGCGATAGGGCGTGGCGATTTGTTCATTCCAGTTGGGAATACGAAAAGTGGCTAACCAGGCATCCTGATCTAGCTGGGCGTTGGCCACGGAACGCCATTTGTCGCCTTGCTTGATTTGCAATTCCAGTTGTTGATTGTCGCCCTTTCCTAACGGGCCGGTTAAGGCACTGAGTTTCATGACATAGCCTTCGTCTGTGCGGCTATTGGTTAGGGTATACATGGCCCATAGAATCGGGCCAAATTTTTGCTCTGGTACATTGTTAAAGCCTTCGCCCTCAATGTGCCACTGAGAAAAACGGTAACGGGTGCCGTCGGTACTATCGTCACTGTTTGTCGATACGGAAAAATCATCAGGATTTTCAGCTAAGATGGAAAAATTACTTACAACACTGACATTTCCCAAGACCTTATCAAGGGCAAAAAGGTGACTTAGCTGACCGATTAATTCGCCACTTTTCGCCATATGGGCTTTTAGGGTTAAGGCAAAAACACCATCTCTGGGTTCACCATGGAGAGTCAATATCACTTGCTGGTCTGTGACCTGTTGGGTTAACGGGGTTGTTTCTCCGCCCAATGATAATTGATTGTTGATGATCCCAGCATCCAGCCCTTGTTGCACAAAACAATTGCTGCGATGCTCATTAATGTCGCTTTTTACCCCAATGCGCAGACCGCCGCCGCCATCAATGGTGCCCATTTGCAGTCTTTGTAGTTTAACACTTAAGGTGAAGGGCTTATGGGCAACAAGCTGATGGGTTAAAGAATGAACACTACGGTTTCCGCCAGTACTGATGCACTCTACGCCACCGTCATGTACACACCAATCTTCCATGGGGTTTGCCCAGTATTCTCCACCAATCCAGATACGATCATGAGTATTTGCCCAACTGTCGGAGACAGGATGATCTAAGTTATTTTTCGGCGATGTCTCTGATTTATTCACAACTGTGCTACAACCCATCGCACTGGTTGCCATCCCCGCAGCAGCTAACTTCAACGCATCGCGACGTGAAACCCTATATTTCATAACGACCTCTTATATTTACAAGCAAGGTAAAATGTTTACTGAATACGGTAGATTGTTAACAATATAGCATTATGTTTCACATTTCATTAAGAAAATAAAAAATTACCAACAAGGTAGGAGGTGCTGCCTTTAAGTTTACGCTTAGGTCATCACTGGTTGTGATCCCTTTATCGCTTTTTGGGTTCCTCTTTTTTGATAACAAAGGGGGGAATGGGGTAAGAGAAGATGAAGCCCTTCTACTGTGATTTAAATGACATAGTGATTGTCGATGGTAATGTTATATTATAACATTGCTGCCAACAGGCTAATTTTACCACCTTCGATTAATCAGGAGCATCATCGACTATGACAAAGCTACCCGTAACGGTACTCTCCGGCTTTCTTGGCGCAGGCAAGACCACTGTGCTCAGCCATATTCTTAATAACCGCCAAGGGAAAAAAGTGGCGGTCATTGTTAACGATATGAGTGAGATAAATATTGACGCCAACATGGTTCAAAATGACGTATCGTTAAGTCATAAGGAAGAAAAGCTCGTTGAAATGAGTAACGGCTGCATTTGCTGCACCCTGCGGGAAGACTTGTTATTGGAAGTCAGTCAACTGGCCAAAGATGGGCGTTTTGATTATCTGGTCATTGAATCTACGGGGATCTCCGAACCCTTGCCGGTGGCAGAAACTTTTACTTTTGCCGATGAAAATGGGGTTTCTCTGTCTGATGTGGCGCGGTTGGATACCATGGTGACGGTGGTTGATGGGGTCAACTTCTTAAAAGATTACTACGAAGCCAAATATTTACATGAAGCCGGCGAATCGCTTGGGGAAGAGGACGAACGCAGTGTGGCCGATCTCCTTGTGGATCAAGTGGAGTTTGCCGATGTATTGCTGATAAGCAAAACCGATTTGGTGGAACAGGCGCAAGTTGAGAGGTTAATTGCCACCCTTAAAACCTTGAACACCCATGCCCGAATTATTCCTATTTGTGAAGGAAAGGTGCCGATTGAGGAAGTGCTTAATACCGGGTTATTTAATTTTGAGCGAGCGCAACAAGCGCCGGGTTGGTTAAAAGAAATGCGCGGAGAGCATGTGCCAGAAACAGAAGAATATGGCATTAGTAGCTTTAGTTATGTGGCCCGCCGCCCTTTTCATCCGGAAAAGTTCTTTCAATTACTCCATAGCCTAAAGATCTTTGGCAAGTTGATCCGTTCAAAAGGCCATTTTTGGTTGGCAACACGCCCTGAGTTTGTGGGGCAGTGGAGTCAAGCCGGTGGGATTGCCCGTTATGGTTTTGCTGGCATGTTTTGGAAGGCTTTACCCAAAGAGCAATGGCCGACTGATGAAGAATATTTGGCGGCAATAGAGAAGGTATGGGTAGAGCCGTTTGGGGATATGCGCCAGGAACTCGTCTTCATTGGCCAGGGGTTAGATAAGGAAGGGATGGTACAGGCCCTGGATGCCTGTTTGTTATCAGAAGATGAAATGTGCCTAGGCAAGGGATACTGGTTAACGTTGCCGGATCCTTTCCCGGCCTGGGACGAGGTGGCATAGCCAATGGCTCTAAACACTCACTCTCATACATTGTGGGGGCATTCCTTACATCAGTTTGCTCTTCATCCGTGAAATGATGTTGGATAATTCCCCGTGTTAGTCCCAATGGAGAAATAGAAATACTATGTCATCAGTTCTAATAAAGGGCGCGTCGGTGGTAAATGAGGGGCAAATTCGTATTGTGGATGTACGTATTGCCGGTGATCGTATTGAAAACATTGGGGCTCATATTTCCGCACAACCTAAAGAGAAGATCGTTGAGGCCGGTGGCCTCTATTTGCTTCCCGGCATGATTGATGATCAGGTGCATTTCCGTGAACCGGGTTTAACCCATAAGGGAACCATTGCCAGCGAATCCCGCGCCGCGGTTGCAGGAGGCATTACCAGCTATATGGAAATGCCCAATGTGGATCCGGCCACCACAACCCTTGACGCTTTGAATGACAAGTACAAGATTGCCGCTGAACATTCTTTGGCGAACTATGCGTTCTATCTGGGTGCCACGGAAGATAATCTGGAACAGATCAAGCGCCTCGATCCGAAAATTCATTGCGGTGTGAAGGTGTTTATGGGGTCATCCACCGGAGATTTGCTGGTGGAAGCGCCCCATGCCCTCGATGCCATCTTTCGTGAATCTCCGGTACTGATTGTGACTCATTGTGAAAGTGGTGAGGTTATTCGCCGAAATCATCAACGCTTGTTGCAATCAAAGTCGGTATTAACCATTCAGGATCATCCTAAACTGCGTGATGCACATGCATGTTATGCCTCATCTTCCTACGCCGTTGGGTTAGCCCAAAAGCACCATAGCCAATTGCATGTGTTGCATATTACAACGGCCAAGGAGTTGAGTTTGTTTACCCCAGGTGCGGTGCAAAACAAACACATTACCGCAGAGGCCTGCGTACACCATTTGTGGTTCACTGATGACGATTACTCACGTTTAGGTAATTTGATTAAATGTAATCCGGCCATAAAAAGTGCCGCAGATCGTGATGCGTTAATTCAAGGGCTGCACACTAACTGTATTGATATTATTGCTACGGATCATGCGCCCCATACATTGGCGGAAAAGCAATTGAATTATGAGCAAGCGCCAGCAGGATTACCGCTGGTCCAGCATGCTTTGTTAATTTTGCTAGAGCAGGTTCATCAAGGGCGGCTATCGTTAACACAGGTGGTTGAAAAAAACGCGCACAATCCCGCCCTTCGCTATGGGATTGCAGAGCGAGGATTTATCCGCGAAGGATATTATGCAGACTTGGTGTTGGTTGACTGTCAATCTGCAACGACAGTTAGCTCCGATAACATTTTATATCACTGCGGTTGGTCGCCATTTACCGGTTATTCTTTTTCGTCGCAAGTTAAACGTACTTGGGTGAATGGTTGTCAAGTATATGCTTGGGATCCTGATGACGCTACGGACAAAGCTAATGGAATGGCGCTGACCTTTACAAGGTAGGTTTAAATGGTCTTGTGGCGTTAATTTCTAACTATTTTTTAGGCTTTCTATAAATGCAACTCTATAAGCAACTTCCCGATATTACGCAAACCGATGAGGTCGCCTTATCTTATTCCTTACAGTGGGTAGGAATGGAAGATATCGCCGTCCCCCTTACACTGGATTTAGGGGAAGGGAAGCAACAAACCGTGGCCGCAAAGGCGGCCGTCTATGTCAGTTTAGATGACAAGGTTGCTAAAGGTATTCATATGTCCCGTTTACATGGACTGTTAAATCAGCTGGCCAGTCAACCCTGTGACAAAGACACCTTAGATACCCTTTTGCAGCGTATGGTTACTTCTCAACAGGGGATCAGCGAACACGCTAAACTGACCCTTGGGTTTGATTTGTTACTGCCAAAGTCGTCATTACTCAGTGATCAAACCGGCTTTCAAACCTATCCGGTTGAGATTGAGGGAAAGCGGGTCGGAGGCACCTTTGATTACAGCCTCACATTCACCGTGCCGTATTCTAGTACCTGTCCTTGTTCGGCTGCACTGGCTCGACAGCTATATGCCAATGCCATTGACCGAGAGTTTCCAACGGCCAATATCGACAAACAAGCACTGCTGGCTTGGGCACACGCTACCAGTGTCGCCACACCCCATAGCCAACGTTCCTATGTTTATTTGACACTCGCGTTAGGAGAGCATGGCTGGCCATCATTGCCCTCGATTATTAGGCAAATTGAAGAGGCCATCAAAGTGCCGGTACAAACTATGGTCAAACGCGCAGATGAACAGGAATTTGCCCGCCTAAATGCTGATAATTTAATGTTTTGTGAGGATGCGGCACGCAACATCAAGGTGATGCTG
The DNA here is from genome assembly GCF_036697315.1 of Alteromonas sp. 14N.309.X.WAT.G.H12. NCBI lineage: Bacteria > Pseudomonadati > Pseudomonadota > Gammaproteobacteria > Alteromonadales > Alteromonadaceae > Alteromonas > Alteromonas sp. 14N.309.X.WAT.G.H12. The sequence goes on along the minus strand of NZ_JBAHZB010000104.1, from coordinate 2,996 downwards.
GAGCAATCCCGTTGGATTTTAGATTACGCCTTTAAAGTAGAGCATCAAGAAAGTTTACATGCCCACAATGCGGTGGTGATTGATCGAAAGTGACCCCCTTTCTAAGGGCGATAATGGTTGTTATCGCGATGACTAACCGCTCAAATAAGCAAAATAACCGGTGAGAGTAGGTGATAAAAATCCAATTTAACGTCATAGTTATTCACAATCTGTGGCGTGTTTTGTGACTTGAAAACGTCGCCAATGTTTGGAAAATCCATACGCGGTTAAAAATTGTGAATCGGAAAGTGGGGAAGCAGTATGTTACGTAAAAATCCGAGCGGTATTATGCCTACCGTGTCTGAGAGCGCATTTATCGATCCCACCGCAATTATTTGCGGGAAAGTCTTAATTGAAGATAATGTTTTTATTGGCCCTTATGCGGTTATACGCGCCGATGAAGTCGATGAAAACGGCAATATGGAGGCGATTATTATTAAGCGTGACTCCAATATTCAAGACGGCGTGGTTATCCATTCAAAGTCTGGTGCAGAGGTCATTGTTGGTGAGCGGACGTCAATTGCACATCGTTCTATCATACATGGCCCATGTGAAGTGGGTAATGATGTCTTCATTGGCTTTAATACCGTGGTTTTTCGGACCAAAATCAGTGACGGATGTGTAGTTAGACACAATTGCGTGATTGACGGATTAGATCTTCCCGAAAAATTTCATGTCCCGCCAATGACGAATATTGGCCCCGGCTTCGATTTAGGCAGTATTACTACAGTGCCACCAGAATATTCAACCTTTTCTGAATCTGTGGTATCGGCAAATAACGATCTGGTTCAGGGCTATAAAAAACTCGCAAACGAATTATAAGATTGGGTCCTTTGTTGCCAATAGTTCATTGCCTACGTAAAGGTTAATGTACCTTGGTTAAATACAGACTTATGACGGTATTGTCAGGCGCTAATCCATGCCAGCGCCTGTAAGTTTGGTAACTCGGCGCTGAAATTTTCATAAATCTTACCACTATCTTCTTTGGGGTTAATCGCAAAGTAATGCTTGTTCTAACTCGCTTAATGTCGAGGCAACTTGTTGTTCATTCCAGCTTAAGTCAGTAGAAAAGTAGCCAATCGGCAGTTGAAAGCAATCGAGCAAATAACGAAGGTATACCGCATAGCACACTAAAAAAAATACTGGGTAGGGAAGAAGTAAACGGGTTTCATAATGTGAGTCTTGGCTGTATAAAATCTAAGAACGCTGAAATGCGTGAAGACACCGCGCTGTTTTTATAATACACAGCCTGAACAGACTCCCGTCGATTCGGTGAGATAATCTCATCTTCAAAAACAGAAACGAGGGAACCTGCTGCAATATCTTTATGCACCATGAAGTTTGAGAGTAAAGCAATGCCTTGCCCAGCCAGACAAAAGTGTCTGATTGTCTCACCACTTGAGGCATGCAAATGAAACCGCAATACCACATCTTGTTTTAGCGGCCATCGGTTCAGCTTAGGAGAGTCGCTAAAACCAATTAACTTATGGTGAACTAGGTTACTGGCATCCCCGATTACTGGGTTTGCTTTTAAGTACTCAGGGCTAGCCACAATATGCAGTTTACTTTTCCCCAGTTGTCTTGCATGTAAGTTAGAGTCGCTCAAATCGCCTATGCGTATTGCAATATCGGTTTTATGTTCCAGCAGATCAATAATATTATCGTGGCTGGTCACTTCCAACCTGATGTCAGGGAATGCCTCACTAAACTGGCCAATTAATGGTGCAAGCTGATGAAACACAAATGGACTGGCTGCATCTACGCGTAATTTTCCGGCGGGCAAGTGCTTTACTAATCGTAATGCTTCCTCCCCTTTTTCAAGCATATTGAGCCCGTCTCGGGCGTATTGCAAAAACAGCGCGCCTTCTTCTGTTAATTCAAGTCTGCGAGTTGTCCTGTTTAATAAAGTTGCGTTTACCACCTTTTCTAACCGAGTGACTGCCCGGCTTACCTTGGCTACTTGCTGTTCCAGCAAGTTGGCGGCATTGGAAAAACTGCCTGAGTCAACCACGGTAATAAACGCTTCTAAGTCTTCAGTTTTGGCATTTACTGGCATTACGGACTCTACCTTTTCAAAATCAACAAAAGTATTTTGTCATTAGTGCTGTTTTTTGCAACTAAAAATGACGCAATACTCTGCGCACTGAGTTAACCATCATTAAGTTAGTGCGCTTAAAAGAAGTGAGGAGCACTAACCAATTTACCTTTGAGGATAAAACAATGCCTATTGCGTTATTTGCATTAACGTTGAGTGCCTTTGCTATTGGCACCACCGAGTTTGTTATTGTTGGCCTGGTGCCAACCATTGCGGCTGATCTTGGCGTGTCATTACCAAGCGCCGGTTTACTGGTAAGTTTGTATGCACTAGGGGTGGCCATTGGTGCGCCCGTATTAACCGCACTTACCGGCAAATGGAACAGAAAGCACGTTTTGCTTAGCCTAATGGCTTTATTTGTGGCCGGAAATATACTTGCATGGCAAGCGCCAAGTTATGAAAGTTTGATTTTAGCGCGGATCCTGACCGGTCTCGCTCATGGAGTATTTTTTTCCATTGGTTCGACTATTGCCACTGGCTTAGTTGCAAAGGACAAAGAAGCGAGTGCCATTGCCATTATGTTTACCGGATTAACCGTTGCGCTGGTTACCGGTGTGCCACTTGGTACCTGGATTGGCCAGCATTTTGGTTGGCGAGCCACATTCCTGGTCGTTTCAGGGCTAGGTACTCTTGCCTTAATCGGCAGTGCTTTATTAGTGCCAAATAACCTTAAGCAGAGAAAAGCAACTACGTTAAGCGAACAAATGAAAGTCCTAATACAGCCACGTTTAATTTTGGTCTATTTAATGACGATTTTAGGCTATGGCGGCACCTTCACTGCTTTTACTTACCTTGCTCCCATTTTGCAACAAGAAACCGGATTTGCACCTTCTGCTATTAGCTTAATTATGTTGGTGTACGG
>NZ_JBAHZB010000103.1:0-12408 GCF_036697315.1 Alteromonas sp. 14N.309.X.WAT.G.H12 | reverse complement strand
CTTTATGGCTTTTTGGGTCATGCTAAAAGGGCCGTCCTTTGAGCATGTTTATCAGTGGCGGTGTGAACAGGAACATAAACTTGCCATAAAAAAAGGGCATACTGGTACTGGCATCATGACTGACGAGGAAGTGCTGCACTTTATCCAGCACTACCAACGACTTACAGAGCATGCTTTTCATACCTTACCGGCCCGATGTCATCGCGTCTTTGAGCTAGATGGCCAGCGCAACATTGTTAATTTAATCAAGGCGAACTAATGATAGAGCAGCAAGTTATCATTTTTACTGATATGGACGGCACCTTGCTGGACCATAACACCTATAGCTTTGAGCCAGCTATTCCCGTATTAGAAAAACTACACGCCAAAAAAATTCCTGTATTACCCACCACCAGCAAAACTTTCGTTGAATTACTCGAACTGCGCAATACCTTAGATCTTACAAGCTCCCCCTTTATCGTAGAAAATGGCGCTGCGGTGTACATACCCCATGGTTTTTTTGCCAAAAAACCCACAGGTACCGTGTGGCAAGATGGATTTTGGTGTAAATCCTTTACGTCTAACAAGCAGTATTGGTTAAAGCTACTTGAAAAAGTGAAGGCAGACTTTGGTGGTGAATTTACCCATTTTAGTGAAATGTCCATTGAGGCAATCTGTGATGCCACCGGTTTAAACGAAGCCGACGCCGGCCGTGCCGCTAATCGCCAATATGGCGAACCCGTATTGTGGTTGGGCGAAGCACACCGTAAAGACGCCTTTTTGAAAGCGGTGAAAGATCGTGGCGCCTATCCATTAGAAGGAGGCCGTTTCATCCATATTTGCGGCGATTGCAATAAAGGTAATGCGTTAACATGGGTGGTTAATGAATATGTACGACAATGTGAAAACCCCGTCACCAGTATCGCGTTAGGAGATGGCAATAACGATATTGCAATGCTTGAAGCAGCGGACATCGCTGTACGCATTACATCACCCAGCCATCCCCCGCCGACCTTACAAAAACAAGAATATGTTTATACCAGTACACATCAGGGGCCAGAAGGCTGGGCTGAAGTACTGAACCAATTACTTTTTCAATAGGACATGGAGAACACATGGCTGATTTTTATCAAAATGGTGTAGTGACAACCCTACATAATTTATCCCGCCGCCCCACTGAAGAACTCGAAGCAGAGTTGCTCCGTTTCGCGCAAAAAAGACCTATGGCACTGATTCTGCCATCCCTTTATTCCGAACTTGAGGGCGAAGCACTACCTAAAATTGTTACCGAACTCACACAAGTCCCCTATTTATCTGAAATCGTCATCGGCCTGGATCGGGCAAATAAAGAGCAATATAAATCCGCATTATCCTTTTTTAGCAAGCTTCCTCAACATCATCGTGTCCTATGGAATGATGGCCCACGCTTAAAGGCCATCGATGACGAATTAGCCAGTTTAAATCTGGCGCCAAAAGAAATGGGGAAAGGCCGCAACGTCTGGTATTGCATGGGCTATATTCTGGCATCAAACCGTGCAGAATCTGTGGCGTTACACGATTGCGATATTGTGACCTACAAGCGAGATTTACTGGCTAAGCTCATTTATCCTGTGGCCAATCCACAATTTAATTATGAATTTTGTAAAGGCTATTATGCCAGGGTTGCCAACGGTAAAATTAATGGCCGGGTTTCCCGCTTATTAGTCACGCCGTTATTACGCGCGTTACGCCGTACTCTAGGGGATCATGAATATTTAGAATTTATGGATAGCTTCCGCTACCCATTAGCCGGTGAATTTTCGTTCAGACGCGACGTGTTGAACGATATTCGCATTCCCAGTGATTGGGGATTAGAAGTTGGCGTGTTGTCAGAAATGCATCGCAATTACAATCACAACCGTTTATGTCAGGCGGATATTGCCGATATTTATGATCACAAACACCAAGACTTGTCATTTAATAATGACGAAGGTGGATTGTCCAAAATGTCCATTGATATTACAAAAGCACTGTTCCGCAAGTTAGCTACTCAGGGTTTTACATTTAGTAATGAAATGTTCAGATCCATCAAGGCAACCTACTATCGAATTGCATTAGACTTCGTTGAAACCTATCACAACGATGCGGTAATGAACGGTTTAACGTTAGATATTCATAACGAAGAAAAAGCGGTGGAATTGTTCGCCAGTAATATCATGAAGGCCGGAACCAGTTTTCTGGATAACCCGATGGATACCCCCTTTATACCAAGTTGGAACCGAGTAACAAGCGCTGTTCCAGATATTCTCGATCGCCTGTTGGAGGCTGTCGAAGCTGATACTGCAGAACTATTAGGGTAAAGAATGACTCAAAAACGGGACCTTTTACACGAGAAGATTCGTCATCATTTGGAAGCCATATACGCTGATGTAGACATCGCGATACCCTACGACGAATTGGCGACAAAACTTATGACCACAATGCGCCTGAATGATGAAGAAGACATCATGCAGCCTACAGCACATTGTAACTATTGGAATGAAGAAGATGTCATCATGATAACCTATGGTGACAGTGTGATCAGCGACGAAGAACAACCGCTGTTTACCCTTGATCGTTTTTTACATACCTACTGTAAAAACACCATCAATAAAGTGCATATCTTGCCCTTCTTTCCCTATAGTTCAGACGATGGATTTTCTGTCATTGATTATTCCAGCGTAAATGAGTCCCTTGGTGATTGGTCTGATATAGAACGCCTTTCCCGTGACTACGGGTTGATGTTCGATCTTGTCATTAACCACTGCTCGGCAAGAAGTGCCTGGTTCGAGAATTTTCAAAAAGGCGAAGGTATTGGTAGTGATTTTTTCTTCACTGCCGACCCTGAAACTGACTTATCCATGGTTACCCGCCCTCGGATATCCCCCTTGTTAAGGGAAACCCAAACGGCACACGGCACCAAGCATGTTTGGTGTACCTTCAGTCATGATCAGGTGGATTTTGACTTCCGCAACCCCAATGTGTTGTTAGCATTCGTGGAAATTATCCGCCTTTATCTGGACAAGGGAGCCACCCTCTTTCGTCTTGATGCGGTGGCATTTTTATGGAAAATTATCGGCACCAGCTGTATTAATCTATACCAAACACACGAAGTGATCCGCTTGCTAAGAACGATGATCGAGCATGTGGATCCCAGTGTGATCATCATTACCGAAACCAATATTCCTAATCGGGAAAACCTAACCTACTTCGGTAATGCCAATGAAGCTCATGCTATCTACAACTTTTCTTTACCCCCCTTACTGGTCAATACCTTGGTCACCGGTGACTGCACCTATCTGAAAAACTGGATGATGAGCATGCCACCGGCGCAAAACGGCACCACTTATTTCAATTTCATCGCCTCTCATGATGGTATTGGCCTGCGCCCCGCCGAGGGGTTGCTAGAAGAAGAGGAAATTTCTTCGCTGGTCCATGCCATGCAGAATTTCGGCGGCAAGGTGTCTTGGCGTGCATCTGCTCATGGTCAGCAAAAACCCTACGAAATTAATATTACACTTTTTGATGCCCTACAAGGTACCATCGAAGGCCCTGACCGGTGGCAAATTGATCGCTTTATCTGTGCCCACGCCATTATGCTTGGCATGGAAGGGATCCCGGGGATATATATCCATAGCTTATTGGGTACCAGTAATGATTATGAGAAAGTTGCCAATACGGGGCAAAACCGCTCCATCAACCGTCATCGTTGGAACTTTGAGGCGTTAGAGGAAAATCTCAATTCGCCCTACTCCCAACATCACAAAGTGCTGACCCGCATGTCGCAGTTAATTCGCATACGTAAAGCGCAACCTGCGTTTCATCCTAATGCCACCCAATTTACGCTACAACTGGGCGGCCCTTTGTTTGGTTATTGGCGTCAAAGTCTGGATAGAAAACAAAGTATCTTCTGCGTCAGTAATGTTACTAAGGAAGAACAGTCTATTTTGTTATCCAGTATTAACCTCATTGGTACCGATAAATGGATGGATCTTATCACCCGTGAAGAGTTACACGATGTATCAGGATTCCTCAAACTCAATCCGTATCAAACAGTCTGGATCAGCAATATGGACTTTGAATAACCGCTGCGGTTTGGTCTAAACGGGGTGAACCAACACCTGTTAATTTATTTAATTCAAGTGTTGGTTTTCCTACGTCTATAAGCGATAATTCCTTTCTTTTCGTTACAAGCAGCACATGACAAACTCTTTTGCCTCGAACTGGCTATCTTTAGACGCCGCACTAAATACCGCCTATTCATCTTTAACGCCAATCACCGACGCCATCACCTTAACGATCGATGATGCTCTGGGTTTCGTTCTGGCCGATGATATCGTTGCACCTGTCGATGTGCCACCGGCAGATAACTCGGCGATGGATGGCTATGCCGTTTATGCGAGTGATACCAATCAACTTACGCCTTTAACCGTGGTGGGTAGTCAATTTGCGGGGATGGCATCCAATGCGGCAGTACTGCAAAAAGGCACTGCCATTCGTATTATGACCGGCGCCCTTATTCCTTCAGGGGCTGATTGTGTGGTGATGCAAGAGAACACCACATTAGAAGGCGATACTGTAACCGTAAACAAGCCCGCCCTTGTGGGCGAAAATATTCGTCGCGCTGGCAATGATATTCGTGCCAATACCGTTGTTATAAACAAAGGTACATTATTATCGGCAAGTCATCTTGTTTTGCTGGCATCCATGGGAATACATCATGTTTCGGTGTTCCGTCCTCTCAACGTCGGCCTTATGGCCACCGGCGATGAGCTTAAAGAAGCTGGGGAAACCCTTTCCTCGGGCCAGATCTACGAATCTAACAGAACCGGAAGCCGTGCCCTACTTGCTCATTTGCCTGTTAACATTACCGATTTTGGCATTGTGCCAGACAACAAAGACGCATTAAAAAAGGTGTTGTCGAATGCGGCTAAGTCCCAAGACTTATTGATCAGCAGTGGCGGCGTATCGGTAGGCGATGCGGATTTTGTTAAAGATATGGTGGCATCCCTAGGCCAAATTAATTTTTGGAAAATTGCCATTAAACCGGGTAAGCCATTTGCCTTTGGCCGGTTAGGGAAGTGTATTTTTTGTGGCGTACCTGGCAACCCGGTTTCTGCCTTTGTCACAACCCAACAAATTGTTTTACCCATAATCAAAAAAATGATTGGAACGGCGTGTGATAAACCCATACGTCAAATGACCATCCAAGCCACGCTCACCGCACCGATTAACAGAAAAGCCGGTCGTGAAGAGTTTTTACGTAGCGTGTTAACACAGGATCCCAACGGTGACTGTTTTGTCAGCCCGCTACCCAAACAAAGTTCAGGCGTAATGACAACGGTAACACAAGCGAATAGCTACCTGATTATTCCAGCCGATGTTGCTTCACTGGAAAAAGGTTCAACTGTGACAGTTCAGCCTTTCTCCTTGTTTCCTTATATAGAGTAAAAATGAAAAACATCTTGTCCCCTCGCTTTGTTCTTGAGAGCCGGCGCTTGATTTCACTTGCGTGGCCGTTGCTTATTGCTCAAATCACCCAGATGTTAATGGGCGTTGTGGACACCATTATGGCGGGCCATTACAGTGCCACCGACATGGCCGCCGTTGCTTTGGGGTTTAGCGTTATTATTCCGCTTCAATGCTTTATTCAGGGTTTAGCACTGGCGATCCCTCCCTTACTGTCTCGTCTGCATGGTAACGGTCAAACAAATCAGGTGGCCCATGCCGCCCAACAAGCGGGTTATCTTCTTTTTGCCATTAGCTTGCTAGTAACACTAATATGGCCATTTACGGGTCAATTAGTGGCGTTTTTCCCCATGGAAGCGGCCCTCTATAGCATCACCGTTGACTATGTGCAGTTTGTATTGCTGTCCATGCCGGGTTTTGCCATGTATCAATGGTTACGTAATTATTGCGAGGGGTTAGGCACCACCAAACCTACCATGGCAATTACCATCATTGGGCTGGGCTGTAATATCGTCGGTAACTATTTGTTTATTTATGGCGCAGGCCCTGTCCCCGCGTTTGGTGGCGCAGGTTGTGGGATCGCCACCACCTTGGTTATTTACACCATGTTTTTATCGTCATTGATTTATGTGGCACTGTCGGCTCGGTTACGCCGCTATGGACTGTTCTCCCAACTACATCGTCCAGCACTCAAACCCATTTGGCGCACCTTCACCCTAGGTTTACCTGTGGCCATGACGTTACTTTTTGAAGTAACCCTATTTGCCGTTGTGGCTCTTATGCTAGCGCCATTTGGCGCAACCACGGTGGCTGCCCATCAGATTGCCCTGAATTTTAGCGCCATGATGTTTATGTGCCCTCTTAGCTTGGGGATGGCCCTGTCTATTCGGGTGGGTTACAGAATGGGCCAAGGAAACCCCACCCAGGCAAAAACCGTTGTGAAAGCAGGGTTGCTTATCGGTATGTGCGTCGCCACCTTTACCGCCAGTTTTACGCTTATAGCAAAAAGTACCATTATTTCCTTGTATACCCAGGATGAAACCGTATTTGCTTTAGCCAATACCTTGCTATTTTATGCGGCAATTTTTCAATTTTCCGATGCTACCCAAGTGCTCTCTGCCAACGCATTACGCGGGTATAAAGATACCACCTCCATGTTCATCATCACGTTTATTGCTTACTGGTTAGTGGGGCTTCCTGTAGGCCTAGTGCTCGGCAGAACAGACTGGCTTACCAGCGAACCCCTTTCTGCCGTGGGATTTTGGATTGGCATCATTGCCGGATTAAGTTGTGCCGCTATTCTTCTGGGTGGCCGAGTTGTTTATATTCAGCGCCGCCTGTCTTCGGCGTTGTGATCTGCCCCTTGATGGCCGTCATCCTCAAAGGATGATGGCTGCTGCCACGCATCACCGATAATGGGATCTTCCTCGTCAACCTGTTCCCATGAATATTTTTTTATTTCGGGTTTTGGCTCCTGTTTGCCAAATAACAGGGCTGCCGCTATACCGCCCATCGCACCAAAAAAGTGGGCTTCATAGGAGATTTGAGGATCCCGGGGGAAAATGGTCATTACCATGCCACCATAAAGAAAAAACGCGATCATCATTAAGCCCACCGAGCGGGCGTCACGACGCATGACGGCAATGACAAATAGATAAAAAAAGAGTCCGTGCGCCACACCACTTGCGCCTAAATGCACCGAGGGTCTCCCCCACAGCCACACCCCTATGCCCGACCCCAACCAGGCAAACCCGAGGGCTTTTAAGCGAGTTTTTGGGTATCCATATCCTAGCGCACCGCCAAGAATGATCAATGGCAGCGTATTATTGAATAAATGTTCGTAGGAACCATGCACTAATGGTGCACTGACTACCCCCACTAACCCCCTTAAGGTTAACGGCTGAATACCTAAATAGGACAAGGGCAAATCAAACAGTACGCCGGCAGATTGAATAACCCAAAGCACCATGACACAAAAAGTGCTAAAAGCCAGAGACTGCAGTAATGCATCCCGCTGTGTTTTTGTTTTCATCAACCTAATATGTGGGCAAGGCTACAAAATACAAACCGTTAACGGTGCATGATTAACCAATCATCTGGCGTATCAATGTCCCATTGGGCTTGAGCATGAGCCACGCCGATACATCTAGATCCAGAGTGCAGCAGTGCCGTGGCCCCCTTATCTTGGGATAACTCAGCTAAGGCCCCAAAGTCCGTAGCCGGAAAGATTGCCGGAGACATACGCCGGCCCGATACCTCACTGGCGATACGCTGTTTCGGTGTTTTATTTGCCTGTAAAACTAACTCAGCAAGTGACTGAGTTGTGATAGCAGGCGCATCACCGGTGCCGATAATGACATGGCTAGGCTTACCATGGACAACTCCCCGTTGAAGGGCATAGATCCCCCGTGCAATACTTTTTCCCATCCCCTGCGACCAATGTGGGTTATATACAACCGCACAATGTTTATGGGTAAGTCGTGCACTTATTTCATCATGATAACAGCCGGTTACCACAACGGGGGGGAAATCACATAAAGGTGCGTACTGGGCCAATACGTACTCAATGAGTGTTTGTCCTGATGGATGTGGACTAAGCAGTTTATTGCCTTTATAACGGGCGCTTTTTCCTCCCGCGAGAATGACAGCAGCAAGCTTTATCGGCATGGCAAACCTTTTAACCCGTCGGCCGGTTTGTGGTGAAAAACACCATGGGCCTGACTCAACATCGATAAAGCGATGGACTCAGGTAAGTCGCCACCGATAGCTAACCCTGCGGGTGCAAAAAGAGCCGTGGGCAGGTCCGCTTCGGTGATGCCGGCTTCTTTCAGTACACGTTCAGCCCGGTGGTATGGCCCCAGTAATGCGAGATAAACGAGTTTATCTGGCGCAACTTGGGCCAGCATGCGTAAACTGTCAGCATCCATTTGTACATGATGATGCATAACAATGATCCCCTGGGCCTTATGGTACCAAGCCGCTTGATCCAATGCGTTGGCTGGCAAAGCAGCGGTTTGGGTAGCAGAAATAAAATCCTTGGCTCTGGCGTAACGAGGGCGACTGTCATTAACAATCACATGCCAGCCCAGTCTATTGGCAATATCTGATACGGGTATGGCATCAACGCCTCCACCAAGAATAACAAGAACCGGTGGTGGCGTTATTTCACAAACGAACACCCCATCAATTGACGATGAAGTCTCACTGACCATGGCATGAGGCTTTCCTTCACTAAGGGGCTGAATGTAATAACATGGCATGGACTTTTCCAATTTTGCCAATAACTCAGGCAACCCTAAATATCCGGATATCCCATCAACCGGCTGTAAAAGTAACGTCACTTCGCCGCCACAACCTAGGCCTAATCGCCAGGCGATGTCCCCTTCTTCTTGCATATCATAGGTAACAATGCGGGATACCCCGCGCTCCCAGCAACGACGGGCCTGATGTAAAATATCATTTTCAAGACAGCCCCCAGACACCACGCCCAACTGAATGCCCTTATCGTTAAAAAGCATCATGGCACCGGCTTTTCGGTAAGACGAGCCTTCCGTAGCGACAATGGTTGCCACTAACCAACGCCCTTCATCCCGTTTTGGGTACCAATCAGAAAGTACATGATAGATATGGTGGTTCATAATGCGTGTCTCATCGCTGTTCTAACTATTAGATTAAGCAGCACCTAGCTTCCCAGAAAACCGGTAAAAAACCCATCCAATTATGTGCAAAAATATCATTGTCTTGCTAAATCACGGTTGAAAGGTCGTCGTTTACCCAAAATGGGTGCAAAATACCAAAGGGTTGGTTAAAAAATCGGCCTCAGTGCAATTCAAAATATGTTATAGCGAAAAAGCACTTCTCATTTTTTAAAATGACACCAATTATATGCAAGTGAAAACAGTTACCTGTTAATTTTTTATTGGCATCATGATTAACTGCCTCCGTATACAGGTACGACAAACCAGCTAAGGAAATATAATGCAAGTATTTGACGACAATTCATTATCAATTGGTAACACCCCATTGGTAAAACTGAATCGGGTAACAGGCGGCAACGTTTACGCAAAAGTTGAATCTCGAAACCCGAGCTTTAGCGTTAAATGCCGAATTGGTGCCAATATGATTTGGGATGCGGAAAAACGCGGCGTGTTAACCGAAGGCAAAGAAATTATTGAACCTACAAGCGGTAATACCGGCATTGCGTTGGCATTTGTGGCAGCATCTAGAGGTTACAAACTAACCCTTACTATGCCCAGCAGCATGAGCCTTGAGCGCCGTAAGCTGTTAAAAGCATTAGGTGCAAACCTCGTATTAACCGAAGCTCCTAAAGGCATGAAAGGCGCGATAGCCGCAGCCCAGGAAATTGTCGCCTCAGATCCAGACAAGTACGTACTGTTACAACAGTTTGATAATCCTGCCAACCCTGAAATTCATGAAAAAACCACGGGCCCAGAAATCTGGGAAGCCACCGACGGTAAAGTCGACGCATTTGTTGCCGGCGTAGGGACAGGGGGTACGCTCACTGGTGTTAGCCGTTACTTAAAAAATACCCAAGGAAAAGACATCACCTCCATCGCTGTGGAGCCCACAGACTCTCCGGTGATCACCCAAGCACTAAAAGGCGAGGAACTCACGCCGGGTCCCCATAAGATACAAGGTATCGGTGCCGGCTTTATCCCTGGCAACCTCGACCTGTCATTAATCGATGAGGTTGAGCAGGTGACCAACGAAGAATGTATGGCAATGACCCATCGTTTGCTAAAAGAAGAAGGCATTTTAGCGGGGATTTCCTCCGGTGCTGCGGTTGTTGCAGCTAAACGTTTTGCTGAACGTCCGGAAAACAAAGATAAAATTGTTGTGGTTATACTGCCTAGTGGTACAGAACGCTATCTTAGTAGCCCATTGTTCGCCGGTGAATTCGGTGAGCAGGAAGAAAACCAGTAGCGGATCGTTAAATATTTAGAAAGCGGGGTGCACACCCCGCTTTTTTTTTGTCATTATGCGTACATCTACCTCAGGGAACAAAACTAATGGTAAGACCGCTACAAATGACAAAACTTAGTGTAATTATGTTGTTTTCCGTATTGCTATTTTCATGTGGAAAACAGGAAAAAGGTCTTGGCCGTTACGGTATGCTCGCCGACAACACCCCCGATTATGCCGCAGTGACCTTTATGGATTGCATCTATAACGACAAAAATATTGACCGGGCTTTAGCCTTGAGCTCTGAGAGTATGGTGCGGATATTAACCCGTTATCATTCCAATCGAAATGTACAACGTCATATCATCAACCTAAGGTACGATGAGGTAACCATTACCCCACAAGGCTCTAATAAGATAGGAAGAAATCAATATGCCGAAGAGGCGACGGTGACCTTATTTTTTACCGGTATCTATAACGACGATAAAATTGAAGATTTACGCACGGTTAAATTAATCCGGGAAGATGGATACTGGAAAGTAGATCGCATCGACCCGGATCATTTCATGTGACGATTACTGTCCTACCGCCACCCCTTCCCTGCGCGGATCGGCGCCACCGATGAGCTTGCCGTCTTTAATCTGCACGCCATGCAAACCGGAATTCAGATCCATAATTTTAACGGGATGCCCAAGGGCTTCGAGGGCTGGCTTAAGGGCTTCGATGTCCGTACCTTTTTCCAGCGCCGTATAATCATTTCGATTGGTGACCCGTGGCAAATTGATGGCTTGTTGAATATTCAGGTTAAAATCCAGCACACCAATAATGGTTTGGGCGACATAATCGATGATCCGGCTTCCACCAGGCGAGCCTACCACCAATTCCAAGTTGCCCTTCTCATCAAACACCATCGTTGGACTCATGGCACTACGCGGACGCTTTCCTGCTTCCACACGGTTTGCCACCGGCCATCCACCGCGCTCTGGATTAAACGAGAAGTCGGTTAATTGATTATTCAGTAAAAACCCATCGACCATTAATCCAGAACCAAACATAAATTCAATGCTAGTGGTAATAGACACCGCGTTCCCCGCTTTATCCACAATGGAAAAATGGCTGGTATTGGGCTGTTCCATATTCATGCCAAGGGTCAATTCTTCTGGCGAATACGGATGACCAGGTTTGGCTTTATGCCACGCTTTTTTGGCGTCAATATCTTTCGCCCGCTGGGTTAAATACTGGGCATTAATCAATGAGGCAAACGGGATATCAACAAAATCGCTATCGGCAACGAACATTTCCCTATCGGCAAAGCTCAGTGCACTGGCTTGGGCGAAAACATTCACAAACTCAGCACTATTGGGTGACATGGCCCCAAGATTCTGACCTTCTAAGAGTTTAAGTATTTGATACACGTTTATACCACCTGAACTCGGCGGGGCCATACCACATACAGTATGGGTGCGATAATCACCACACACCGGTTTCTTTTCAAGCGCAGTATAACTGGCAAAATCTTCCACCGTCATTTTGCCTGGATTAATAGGTGCAAAATTCACCGTATTAACAATTTTTTCAGCCACGGGCCCTTTATAAAAGTAATCGGTTCCTTGTGCTGCAATATGCGTCAGGGTCTCTGCCAATGCTTTATTCTTTTTAATGGTGCCTTCTTTTAACGGCGAGCCTGCCGGATAAAAATAAGTAGCACTGGTAGGAAAGGTTCTTAACCCTGGATGCTTATCAATTTCCACAAGGTGCGCTAGACGTTTTGATACCCGAAACCCTTTTTCACTGGTTTCAATGGCATCATCAAATAAGGTATTCCACGGTAGCTTACCAAATTCAGCCTGCGCGGTTTCCAGTGCTTTTAACGCACCAGGCACACCCACAGATTTTCCCCCAACCACGGCATCCAGCCACTTCATGGTCTTATTCCCATTAAAAAACCAATAGGGATTTACAGCCGCAGGTGCGGTCTCACGACCATCAAAGGTATACAGGGTTTTAGTGGTATTATCC
>NZ_JBAHZB010000102.1:8832-12455 GCF_036697315.1 Alteromonas sp. 14N.309.X.WAT.G.H12 | reverse complement strand
GGCATGGACCTGGGTTGATTCAATTTTAGAAGCGTGGAAACACAGCAATGAACCCCCTGAGCCTTATCAAGCTGGTACATGGGGACCTGTGGCATCCATTGGTCTATTAGCCCGGGCAAACCGTAGTTGGTATGAAAGTAAGATAACCCGGAAGAAGAAATAACATGGCATTGATTACCGAAGCATTTGACACACCAGAACGTCTTACAGACGCCTTCGCGAAAAAGTTGATTGCACTGCTTGAAGCCGGAATTAAAGCCCGCGGACGGGCTAGTTTGGTGGTAAGTGGCGGTCGTACGCCGGTGGCTTTATTTAAACAGCTTAGCCTCAGCGATATTCCCTGGGATAAAGTGGATATTACTCTGGCTGACGAACGCTGGGTGGATGAGGCGGATGAAGCAAGTAATACCAAACTGGTAAACGAAAACCTCATCCAAAATTACGCCAGTAAGGCGAATTTTGTCACCTTAAAAACGGCCCATGATGATGCCAATGAGGGGATTTCTGAAGCCGAGAGTCGGTTAGCGAGCCTTACACAGCCCTTTGATGCGCTAATATTAGGCATGGGCGAAGATGGCCATACGGCCTCTTTATTTCCCTGTTCTGAGCAGATTAAAGACGGCTTGAATATGTCCAGTGGCATGATCTGTATTGCTGTCCAGCCGAAAACTGCGCCGCATCAGCGGATATCGTTGACATTGCCTGCACTGTTGAACAGTCGCAATATCTTCCTGCATTTGACCGGTGAAAAGAAAAAAGCCGTTCTGGAAGACGCTATTGCCAACGCGACCGAAATTGAAAAACCCATTACCGCGGTTATTAATCGCGCCGATGTAACCCTGGTATGGGCACCTTAGGAGAAGTGAATGAATTCTCAAATTGCTGAAATTACTCAACGAATTATTGAACGCAGTTCGAAAACCCGTAAAGCTTATTTAGATAAAATTGACAAGGCCCGTCGTGCCGGACCCCACCGGGGCGTATTGTCCTGCGGTAACCTGGCCCACGGTTTTGCCGCTTGTGGCACAGAGGAAAAATCGGATCTTCGTTCGATGACGAAGGCGAACATCGCCATCATTTCTTCCTATAACGATATGTTGTCGGCTCACCAGCCTTACGAAACCTATCCGACTATCCTTAAAGATGCGATCCGCGAAGTCGGTAGCGTTGCCCAGTTCGCCGGTGGTGTTCCTGCCATGTGTGATGGTGTGACCCAGGGTAATCCGGGCATGGATCTGAGCCTAATGAGCCGGGATATTATCGCGCAGGCAACGGCAGTGGGGCTGTCACACAATATGTTTGATGGCGCACTTATGCTTGGCATTTGTGACAAAATCGTCCCTGGGTTGCTTATGGGCTCGTTGGCGTTTGGTCATTTACCCACGGTGTTTATTCCCGCCGGTCCCATGCCTTCGGGTTTGCCGAATAAAGAAAAGGCACGGGTTCGTCAAGAGTTTGCTCAAGGTAAAGTTGGCCGAGATGCGCTGCTTGAAGCCGAATCTCAGTCTTACCATTCAGCCGGAACCTGTACCTTCTACGGTACGGCAAACTCAAACCAATTGGTTGTGGAAACCATGGGGCTGCATTTACCGGGGGCTTCCTTTGTCAACCCAGGTACACCTTTACGTGAAGCCTTAACGCGGGCAGCGGCTGTACAGGTGACCCGCTTGACGGATTTAGGGGAGAATTATTCACCCATAGGTCACATCGTTGATGCAAAAGCCATTGTGAATGGCATTGTTGCCTTATTGGCGACCGGCGGTTCAACGAATCACACCATGCATTTGGTGGCCGTTGCACGGGCAGCCGGTATCATTATTAATTGGGATGATTTTTCTGATATCTCGAATGCGGTGCCATTGCTTACCCGTATTTATCCTAACGGTTCTGCCGATATCAATCACTTCGTTGCTGCCGGTGGTATGGCGCTGTTGTTTAAACAGTTGTTAGACGCAGGTTTAATTCACAACGACGTCAAAACAATTTGTGGTGACGGCCTTGAGCGTTACACCAAAGAGCCGTTTTTAAATGATGGTGAACTTGAATGGCGTGATGGACCCACAAAATCCCATGACAAAGAGGTGATTGCTACCGTTGATGCGCCCTTTAAGCCCGATGGTGGCGTTTGCGTACTCAAAGGAAACCTGGGACGCGGCGTGATGAAAACCTCGGCTTTGCGGTCTCCGGTTTGTCACATTAAAGCGCCAGCAGTGGTGTTTGAAGATCAGTTCGAACTCGACGCCTCTTTTAAGGCCGGCGAGCTTGATAAAGATTGCATTATCGTCGTGCGATTCCAAGGTCCTTCAGCCATAGGTATGCCGGAACTTCACCGTTTGACGCCGCCTTTAGGTGTGCTACAGGATCGTGGTTTTAATGTGGCTTTGGTAACCGATGGCAGAATGTCCGGTGCATCAGGAAAAGTCCCTGCGGCTATTCATGTTACCCCAGAAGCCTACAAAGGCGGTTTACTGGCAAAAGTACAATCCGGTGACATGATCGAATTAAATACTACCACCGGCGAGCTCACATTGCTGGTTGATGAAGAGACATTAGCGGCCCGTGCGCCAGCTGAAGCTAACCTAGCTCATCATCAGATCGGCATGGGGCGGGAAATGTTTGCTGGCTTTAGAGCCACCCTTTCCGGCGCCGAAGAGGGGGCATGCTCGTTGTTTGTTGGTCAGGAGCAAGCGCTATGACGGATAGGTTCGTCGCAGATGTGGGAGGGACCAACATCCGTTTGGCAAGGGTGACTCAAAAGGGTGTTGATAACATTATCAAATACCAGTGTCAGGATTTTGCGAGCCTTGATGTGGCCATTAAGCAATATTTTACGGATCTACCCCAATACACCTTTACCCAAGGGTGTATTGCCATTGCTTGCCCCGTTTTAGGTGATCAGGTTGTGATGACAAATCATAGCTGGGCGTTTTCTCAGGTTGCATTAAAACAGCAACTTGGGTTGACGGATCTGTTTGTCATCAACGATTTCACCGCCGTGGCCCATTCGTTACCGGTGCTTGATGGCAGTCAGGTTATCCAAATCGGTGAAGGTAGCCCTGTACCGAATGGCAACATTGCCGTTTTTGGTCCAGGCACAGGGTTAGGTGTTGAGCATATCACCATGACATCGTCAGGTTGGCAAACCTTGGATGGTGAAGGGGGGCATGTCGATTTTGCCCCCGTCGATGAAGTCGATGTGGTGATATGGCGATACTTACAGTCTCAATTCGGTAGAGCGTCTGCTGAAGAAGTGATGTCTGGTCGCGGACTGTTAAACATCTACCGCGCTTTGGCTTTAGATGCGAATGCGCCAGTCCGTTTTAACGAACCGGCACAAATTACTGAAAATGCCATGCTCGAACAGTGCGATATCTGTGTACGTACCGTGGCCCAGTTTTGTCGGATCATGGGCAGTTTTGCCGGTAATTTAGCGTTGAATATGGCAACCACCGGCGGCGTATTTATTGGTGGCGGTATTGCGCTGCGCTTTGTTGACTACCTTAAATCCAGCGATTTTCGCGTGCGATTTGAACATAAAGGTCAAATGAGCCATTACGTTAAACACATTCCTACGTACCTTATTGCGGAACCTGATCATGGATTATTAGGTGCATCTGCATATT
>NZ_JBAHZB010000102.1:0-8822 GCF_036697315.1 Alteromonas sp. 14N.309.X.WAT.G.H12 | reverse complement strand
CAACATACTGCGAGTTAATTATGACAACGAATTGGAAATATTCACCGGCGGACATTTTTGCAGCTGGCCCTGTGGTCCCGGTGTTGGTAATAAAAGACGTGGAAAAAGCGGTACCACTGGCAAAAGCACTCATGGCGGGCGGCATAAAAGTGTTAGAGGTAACCCTTCGTACTCCGGTAGCACTGGACGTCATTAAGAAAATCGCAGATGAAGTGCCCGACGCTATCGTGGGAGCGGGTACGGTGACGAACGCTCAGCAACTTAAGCAAGTGGTTGAAGCGGGAGCTAAATTTGCCATCAGTCCAGGGTTAACAGAATCTCTGTTAAAAGCCGGCGCTGAAGGCTCCATACCGTTAATTCCAGGTATATCGTCTATCTCCGACTTAATGACAGCGAAAGATGCAGGGTATGATCATCTTAAATTTTTCCCTGCTGAAGCATCAGGTGGCGTAAAGGCTATTAAATCTATTGGTGGGCCTTTCCCCGACGTGGCATTTTGTCCTACCGGTGGCATTGGACCGGGTAATTATAATGATTACTTGGCGTTATCTAATGTACGTTGTGTTGGTGGCTCATGGCTAGCGCCGGATGATGCCATTGCCAACGATGACTGGGCAACCATTACTCAGCTTGCAAAAGAAGCCTGTGCCGGTGCAAAGCTCGGTTAATTAAACCTTTTGGTACGATAAGAACAAGATCAAAACCGCGCGGTATTTAGCGCGGTTTTTTTTGCATAAAATATTGATAGGCACTTCTGTTACCCGTTTTTTGAGCGAAGTTTAAGCCAAGCTGAATTAAGCGAGGATCATTGCTTTGTGTAATACCTTCTTTTAATACCTTAAGGGCATCGTCGGTGCGCTGAATATTGTCCAGTGCTAAGGCGTAGATATACCAGTTTTGTGGGTTGTCGGGGGCGAGTTCAGAGGCTTTTTTAAATGCCTCTACTGCCTTAACTTTTTCCTTTTGACGAATAAGCAACATGCCGTAACTGTAATGCATTAAAGCATTTTTAGGCATCGCTTTTAATCCATCCTGTAATACCGCCTGTTCTTGGGTAACCTTGTTTTGTACCCGATATAACTCTGCTAAGTTGATATAGCTGGCATCGAAGTAGGGCTCAACACGAATACTTTGCTTCAGTAGGCTTTCCGCTTCATGGACGTTTCCTTGTTGGTAATACACCAAACTTTGGTTGAGATTGCCTTCACCGCGCCACTGGTTAACCTCATTCGACCGGTATAATTCATCTAATGCCAAACGATAGTCCTTGTCTTTAAGAGCCAAGCCAACTAATTGTGTGGCGGCAGCCACCCGTACTGCTCGGTACTTGTCTTCGAGTAACGCGCGATAGCTTTTGATCCTCTCTGCCGGGGGCAGTAATTGACCGATTTGCGCTACGCCAAGACGAAGGAGGGGCTCTGGATGATGCACCAGGTTTTTTATATCGCTGTCGTTTAACGTATTGACAATACGGGGTAGGTTGGTTATTACCGTTGCCCGTTTAATGACGGGTAAATCGTTGGCATTAATCAGCTGAAACGCCTGATTTTTGGTTAATTGCTCACCGGCCATTAACGCCATATAGCGTTTTTCATTAAAGGTAACGGGCCGATTTGGATTGGGATGCCATTGTTTGATGGCGGTTTGCGACCAGGCGTTGGTTTTATCTGAGTGACAATTTAAACACGCATTCGGACTGCCAGTTTGTTCGGCGGCGGCCGGATGAGGAACACTAAAACTGTGATCTCGCCGAGCATCTACGCCCATATACGTGGTTTGTGGCATATGACAGTTTACACATTGCCCCGCATCGGTATCTAAGGGGTGATGGGTGTGCTCGGTGGTGTTATAAGCTTGTGCAGAATGGCATTGGAGACACAACCCATTGCCTTGTACTTTGACCTTCATGGTATGAGGGTTGTGGCAGTCAAGACAGTTCACGCCGGCGGCAAACATTTTACTTTGTAAAAAAGATCCATAAACATACACCTCTTCTTTAATTTGTCCGTCAGGGTGGTAAAGGGGTGGGGTTAGCATGTTTGGACTGAATTGGTCCAAGAATGCGGCCTTAGGATCGATACCGTCGGTGAGTGGAGAACGCAGAGAGTGACAACTAAAGCAGGTATCCATAAATGTATTGTCCCTGGGCTCACCGTGCCAGCTGGCAATGCTTTCGTCGTTTTTACGTAACCATTGTCCCAGTGCTTTCTGTTCGCTTTTACTCATCACTGCGGTGGCGGCGTCATCTGGGTGGGCGGCATGGGATGACATATCACCATGGCAAGACTGACAGGACACATTGATTTCGGAAAAATGGGTTTCAAAGCTGTTGGTTTCAGGAACATAGCCCCGTTTTAGTCCTGATGAATGGCAATCAGCACACATGCCGTTCCAATTTTGTAGCGGTTGTTGCCAATGTAAGCGATCCGCTTCGTGTATATCTTCATCTGCGTGTAACGGATACCATTTTTGACCGCCTTCTTTTTGGGTTCGACTGTCCCAAGCAAAAGGAAAGACCTGTAGTTTGCCATTGTCAGCGGGGATTAAATATTCTTGCAACGGGAAATGCCCAAACACATATTTCACCTTGTAGCGGGTGGTGGTATCACCTTCGGTAAAATCAATGATGTAGTGCCCGCCTTCACGAAGAAAGTGGGCGGTTTGGGTATAATGAGTAACCGAGACATCATTGAAATCGCCCAATACGGTAGCATCAGTGGCAACCGCCATGGCCTTACCGTGATCAGACGCCTGCCACTGTGCAACAATGTCGCTGTGGCAGGATTGGCAGGTTTTGTATTCTTCACTGTGAACCACAAAGGTACTGCTGAAAAGCAAAAGGAACGGCGTGAAAAGTCGCAGTGTAAGATAAACAAAAAGCTTATGTATCAATGGATTACTTCCATGCAGTGGGCTACTTTGGAGGATGGCAGACGTTACATTTGTAAATATAATGTTGCGCCATGATACCGAGTAATGGTTAACATGTTAAGCGCCGTTCATCGTACATAGCCGTCGCTCAGCGATGTTCTTTTTGATATGACTTAAAGCCCCGTCACGATTTGGGTAATGCCATAGGCTTCACCGGGGGCAAGGGTAATGCCGTTAGTGATTGCCGTTTCGACACACAACATATGTTTAAACCCAAACGCATCCATATCCGCAATCGATGCCGCACCTTGCCAAGGGTTCCATACAACCAGTGAATCATGACCTAGGGAGGTAATACGGGTTAATGGGCTGCCATTATCGATAATGGTGACCTCCGGCGAGGGAAACTGATGAATGCGATCCGTTTCGCCTTCTATGATATAACGCTCCGGAGAAGGTTTCATCGCCCAACTTTCCAGTTTATCTTTATATTCCCCTTCAATACCTGCTATTACTGTTTGGGTAATATCCGGCACGGCAAAGTAAGTGTGCATGGCGCCGTTGAAGGTAAAAGGGATCACGCCACTGTTTTGGGTTTGTAGTGTCACCGATAAGTGTTGACCCACTAAGATCTCGTAACTTACGTTACAGTCGTATTCGAATCCTTCACCGCGGCTGTAAGAAGGGCTGAGTACAATGTATGTACCTTCATCGGTTTCTTCAGTGGACTGGATTTGCCACACTTGTGTGCGTAAAAAACCATGGGAAGGAAGTGCGCCTTTTTCCTGACCGTGATCATCAGAAAACCATGGCCAACAGATGGGGATCCCGCCGCGAATGGGACGTTCACCATTGAGGTATGCATGGGGACTCAACCACAACCGGTTTTTATTGTCTGTTTTCGGCGTGTAGGACAATACATGGGCACCAAAAAGGCTAATTCGACAGGTGCCAAAAGCATTATCTACATTTAAGAATGTAATTCCCGCCGACTCTTCCACGGTAATTGTGGGTGGTAAACTCATGAGATGTCTCCTTGACAAAAAATCTCTCTGTTATTTATTGTGCATGGAAAAGAAAAAAGGTGCGATAAATAATCGCACCTTTTTTTAAATTGCTTGTTTCGCAGTGGGGCTTACTTGGAAATGTGCTGTACCAAATCCAGTACTTTATTTGAATAACCCCATTCATTGTCGTACCAAGAAACCACTTTTACGAAGGTATCGGTTAGTGCAATACCTGCGCCGGCATCAAAGATAGAGGTGCGTGCATCACCGAGGAAGTCGTTAGATACAAGGGCTTCTTCTGTGTAACCTAAAATACCTTTTAGTTCGCCTTCAGACGCGGCTTTCATGGCCTGACAAATTTCGTCATAGCTTGCTGGTTTGGCAAGATTCACGGTAAGGTCAACAACGGAAACGTTAGGGGTAGGAACACGGAATGCCATACCGGTGAGTTTTCCATTGAGTTCAGGAATGACTTTACCAACGGCTTTTGCTGCGCCCGTTGATGAAGGAATGATGTTTTGACCGGCACCACGTCCACCGCGCCAATCTTTATGAGATGGGCCGTCTACGGTTCTTTGGGTCGCTGTTGTAGCATGTACGGTGGTCATTAAACCATCCACAATACCGAATGTATCATTCAGTACTTTAGCGACGGGTGCTAAACAGTTTGTGGTACAAGATGCATTCGAAACGATGGTCTCATCATTGTACTTTTCATGGTTAACACCCATCACAAACATGGGGGTGTCGTCTTTTGATGGCGCGGACATTACCACTTTTTTCGCACCCGCTTGAATGTGGGCCGATGCGGTTTCTTTTGTCAGGAACAAGCCTGTACTTTCAACCACAACGTCTACATTCACATCGCCCCATGCCAGATCAGCAGGATTTTTTTCTGATGTAATACGGATAGCTTGCCCATTTACGACTAATTGGCCATCTTCGATGGCAACGTCACCGTCAAATCTACCGTGCGTTGAATCATACTTCAGCATATAGGCGATGTAGTCAGTGTCGAGTAAGTCGTTAATGGCAACAACTTCTAAATCTTCACGCTGTTGTGCAGCGCGCATTACTAAACGACCGATGCGTCCAAAACCATTGATACCGATGCGTATTGTCATGTCATACCTCTAAAAATTTGGTACTGGTGAAAAAAAATTACGTAAAGTATGGATCAAATTGGCATAATTGGCAAAGAGAAAAGCTAATAGTGTTGCAAAATTACAATATATTGCATTATTACCTTGTGCTATTCGTCTATGGCCTTTTTATTCGAAATTGGCACAAAAATACGGTACTGACTTGAATGACTGGAACAATTCCACCATAGTCATTCCTAGAATACAGGAAATAAAACTATGACTAACTCCGCCTTACAACAACTGGTTGAGATGCGAGGGATTGAAACCCATTATTTTGACGCCTGGGGGAAACCCGAGACGATTTCAGAATCAAGCCAGATTAAATTACTTAATGCACTGGGCTACGATACCAGCAGCGATTCCGTCATTGAAAACCGACTTCATCAAGAGGCCAGTAAAATCTGGCAGTCACCGCTAAACCCGGTACAGGTTGTACGCCAATCAGATGCGTTGCCATTTTTGATACGGTTGCCCATTGAATTGGTCACCGATACTTATACTGTAGTCCTGTCCACGGAAGATGGACAGTCCTTTAATCACACTTTTACGCCAGTGGACGAAAATTTGATTAATGTGGCGCAACTTCAGGACGTTGAATACCATGAATATGGTGTAATCATGCCCCAGCCGGTGCCCCTTGGTTATCACCAACTTACCTTGTATGTTGAAGACGATGACGAGCCACTGGCAACGATGCGACTGATTGTGGCTCCCCAAGCGTGCTATACCCCAAAGTCTATTGCTGAAGGCCAAAAGTTGTGGGGGTTAAGTGTGCAGCTTTATTGCTTGCGTTCGCACACCAACTGGGGAATAGGGGACTTTACTGACCTAATACAACTGGCGAAAAAAGCCGGCGAACTGGGCGCCGATTTTATTGGTTTAAACCCCATTCATGCGCTGTATCCTGCCAATCCCGAAGTCTGCAGTCCCTATGGACCTTCTTCTCGGCGTTGGCTGAATTTTCTTTATCTTGATGTTACCGCTATGCCTTGCTTTGACCATGAGTCGGTACAAAAGCTAGTTACTACGACGTCATTTCAGCAACGGATCCAGGCGGCCCGTGATGCTGAATTTGTGGACTATACCGAGGTAGCAGCGCTAAAAAAAGAAGCCCTCGGTGTCTTATTTGATGTGTATTATGCGAAGTATTTGACGAAAAAAACGAAACAAAACAAGGCGTTTAAAGCCTTTGTTCAAGCCGGTGGTGAAAGCCTTAACATGCTGGCTGTTTACGATACGATGCAGGAATTTTTATCCCAAAATGGTCAACCTGCTTGGGGATGGCCGGTGTTTCCTGATGGATTTGGGGAATATCACAGCGACGACGTCGCCGCATTTGCCAAAGAACATAAAAAACGGGTGACTTTTTATCTATTTTTGCAATGGCAAGCGGCATTACAGTTAGAGGCAGCCAGCCTAGCGGCGAAAGACGCTGGCATGGCGCTAGGCCTATACCGTGATTTAGCGGTGGGTGTCAGTGAGGGAAGTGCGGAGATATGGGGAAATAAAGATTTATACTGCGTCAATGCATCCGTGGGTGCACCGCCGGATGTACTCGGGCCGTTAGGCCAGAATTGGGGGTTGCCGCCCATGGATCCCATCAAGTTGTATGAACAGGCTTATCAACCCATTATTGATTTGTTTTCCTCCAATATGGCCGGTGGCGGTGCCCTACGTATCGACCATGTTATGGGGTTGTTGCGCTTATGGTGGGTGCCCAAAGATGCCGATGCAAAAGAAGGCGGTTATGTCTATTATCCTGTTGATGATTTACTGGGGATCCTGGCATTGGAAAGTCATCGTCAACAAAGTTTGGTAATAGGCGAAGATCTAGGAACTGTACCGGAAGAAATTCGTGCTAAATTGGCAGAAAATGGCATTTACTCTTATCGCGTTTTTTTCTTTGAGCAAGCGCCTGACGGTGGATTTTTCTCACCAGCCCATTATCCAGTGCAATCCATGTCAACTTTGACAACCCACGATATGCCCACCCTTACCGGGTTTTGGCATTGCCTTGATCTGGAATTAGGCAAGGAGCTCGGCTTGTATCCCACGGATGCTATACTTCAACGACTTTACGGAGAAAGACACCGTGATAAGCAGGCCATATTGGATTCACTACATGCACATCATTCCATTAGCGACAATATCAGTCGTGATGTTAATTACACGGGAATGACAACGGAATTAAATCATGGCATGCAG
The DNA here is from genome assembly GCF_036697315.1 of Alteromonas sp. 14N.309.X.WAT.G.H12. Lineage (NCBI taxonomy): Bacteria > Pseudomonadati > Pseudomonadota > Gammaproteobacteria > Alteromonadales > Alteromonadaceae > Alteromonas > Alteromonas sp. 14N.309.X.WAT.G.H12. The sequence continues at coordinate 1,594 of NZ_JBAHZB010000102.1, read as the reverse complement.
TTGCATATGGCGAGGGGATCAAGTGCGCTGCTTAGCCTGCAATTGGAAGACTGGTTGCAAATGGATAAGCCTGTTAATGTACCTGGTACGTTTAATGAGTATCCAAATTGGCGCAGGAAATTATCCCAACCGTTAGAAGCAATATTTGAAAATCAGGACATCACTGCATTGGCGACGAATTTAACCGCGTCAAGAAAACGGGCAAGTACCGATTAGCGGCCGCGCCACCGCAGCGAGAAACCGCAACCCGTTTGTTGTTCAAACGGGTTTTCAGGAGTACAACATGGTAGTAGAAAAACAGCTAGCACATGCACGCTGTGCAAAACCATTTTCCATTCTTGGGCCAAAAGAAACAAAAAAAGGCCTTAATATTACAGTTTATATTCCCGATGCTGTTTCGGTAACGGTACAGCGATTAGGAGATACTCAGCAACTCTGTCAACTTGCGCTCACCGATCATAATCATTTATTTACCGGCTATACCAAGGCGCTATCGCCTGGGGATCGTTATCAGTTAACGGTGGTAACCGATGGCCACGAATATACCGTGGTAGATCCTTATCAATTCCAACATGAAGCCTATCACAGTGTTCATTTTATCGATCACAAGCCAGATAACCTGTACCGACAAGCCGGCGCACAACTGGTGTCCGTGGATGGTATCGCGGGGACCCATTTTACGGTGTATGCGCCCAACGCCTCAGCGGTATCGGTCATTGGTGATTTTAACCGCTGGGATGGACGTTGCCATCCTATGCAACAAACTGAGTTGGGCTATTGGGTATTGGTGATCCCAGGTATTGGCGAGGGAGAACGATACAAGTATCAAATTAAGGATGCATGGGGAAATGACTTGCCCCACAAAGCCGACCCTCTGGGTTTTGCCGCAGAACAATACCCCTCTCACGCGTCAAAGGTTTTTAATCACAATAACTATCAGTGGCAAGATAATGATTGGATGGTAAAACGTCAGGCTGATAAATACAGTCAACCGATGAGTATATATGAAGTCCATCTTGGCTCTTGGCGTCGACCGGATGAGGGTTCCGGCCAACGTTATCTTAGTTATCGCGAACTCACTGAAACCTTAATTCCTTACGTGAAGGAAATGGGCTATACCCATTTGGAACTGCTACCGGTATCGGAATTTCCTTTTGATGGTTCGTGGGGGTATCAACCGGTGGGGCTGTTTTCTCCCACAAGTCGGTTTGGTTCTCCCGATGAATTTAAATATTTTGTCGATTGCTGTCATCAGGCAGATATTGGCGTCATTATTGATTGGGTACCGGCACATTTCCCTGAAGATGCCCACGGTCTGGCGCGGTTTGATGGTAGTCATGTCTACGAATATGACGATCCGCGGCGTGGCTGGCATCCAGATTGGAATTCCTGTATCTACGATTTTGGTAAGGATACAGTACGGCAATTTCTGGTGGCCAATGCCTTATTTTGGTTAGATAAATTCCATATCGATGGGTTGCGTGTCGATGCCGTGGCATCCATGCTTTATCTGGATTACTCTCGCAATGAGGGGGAATGGATCCCCAATGTGGACGGTGGTAACGAAAATTACGAAGCGATTAGCCTGTTAAAA
>NZ_JBAHZB010000101.1:0-12567 GCF_036697315.1 Alteromonas sp. 14N.309.X.WAT.G.H12 | reverse complement strand
AAGGTATTTTATTCCGACGTGTATCTAACCGTGGTCATGCCCTGCTCCCTTACGATGAAGAACAATCAGGCAACGCAGCCATCGTGTTGGAATACTCCAGTATTTATCGGGTTTGGAAACGCATTGCCAAACAGGCAGGGATCAAAGAAAACATTACTCCCCATAGTGGCCGCGTAGGTGGCGCGGTTTCTTTAGCTGAAGATGGTGCCACCTTGCCGGAACTGCAACTTGCTGGCGGCTGGGTCTCACCGGAGATGCCAGGCCATTATAGCCGGCAGGCGAACGTGAATCGTGGTGGTATGGCTAAATTAGCACGAAAAAATAGGCGCTAATAGCAACCTTTTCGCTGTTGTTCATTTACCTCAGTATTTGTTATAATATAACATTATAGGCCCATTGTATTGGTGGCCGATATTTTCGTTGCCATTTTTGCTTTGTTTTCGCGTTTTCACAGGATCTTTGCCCATGATAAAAACTCAGACGTTAACCGATAAATTATCTATTGGTTTGTCTATGGCATGCACCGTACACTGTCTGGCTTTGCCGCTTTTATTAACTATGGTTCCTGCCCTGGCATCACTTGGACTTGATGACGAACGTTTTCATATGTGGATGGTGATTGCAGTAATCCCCTGCAGTATTTTAGCCCTTATACACGGGTGCCGGAAACACAAAAAGTATCCCTTGGTAGGCATTGTTACAGCTGGTCTTACGTTACTTATATTGGCTGTTTTTACTGGTCAACAAGTCGGTGAAATGGGTGAGAAGATATTAACCGTTACTGGCTCTATATTTGTCGCGGTGGGACACAGTCTCAATTACTGGTACTGCCGAAAAAACGATAAGGACAATTGTGAGTGCTCTCAAAGCGCTATTGTTGAGTAGCGCTCTTGGAGTCAACGCAGCTTGCGCTCCCCCAGGAGCCCTATCCCAATTAAGTCCAATTAGTAAACTAAAGTGCCTCGGATGGGATAATCGTTATCCGGATTTCTAATAAAGGCTAAACCACTTACTAAGGTGTCCAATTTAGGACGCACAAAAGGTGCATTCGCAATCTCAACAATATGCACTTGTCCCTTTTCGTTAATCACAAATAATGCCGGCTCTGCAAAATTGTGGTCGGTTTCTTTTTCTGATCGGGGTGTTGAAATATACAGTCCCAATGCTTTCATTTGTTGTTCTGTTAACCCATAAGCAACGGGGTAGTTGATTGAAATGTCTTCCAGATGGTTTTGTAACTGCGCCTGGGAATCGGCAGAAACCGCAATAATATCCACCCCAGCATCAGCGAACTTTTCTGTATAATCTGAAATCTCACCAAGGTAACTAGTACAGATGGGACAGTGCTGGCCGCGATAGACAAAAACCGCTTGCCATGAACAACCATTACGGGGATTTCCCAGGATCACTTCGCTACCATCGTAATTGGTAACCTTAATTGTAGGAAACGAATCTCCCGCATTTATCTTAGATGACATACACACCTCATTGATTATTTTACCGGTTGTTACCCTGTGTCATCCTTGTAGATAGCCGATAAAACTGTTTAATTATTGGCTTTACCTTAAGCTCAATACCGTTAAAGTAGCTACGGCAAGAGACAATCAGCAGATTTTACCCATACTTAATTAATTGATTTTACGTTAAATTATGCTTCAATTGGTTACGCGTAACCTTATTTTCTTGGTTCACTTTATAATGATCACACTTTTTTTGAAAAAAGCGCCTGGTAGCGCGGTTAGTGGTTGACTAACCTCCCTGTAATTTGGATCATAGCAGTCTTTTTCATAGTGGCTTTACCATGAAATATTTAGCATTCATTCCATTCGCTTTTGTTGCTATACAGCTTTCGGCCTGTAAGCCAGAAAATAATATGGCAGGCTTAGACCGGGTGTATACAAAACCGGTGTCAGCCAACTGCATTGCCAGCACAATTGAAACGCAGCCATTTGTCAGTGATTTTAAATCTGATTCTGATGCTGTATTTCATTTTCAGATGGATGATTATCAGGTACGTATGCTAAATAAAACACTTGATGGAAAGATATCAGGTTATGCAATGACCGTAGATGGTATGCATAAAGGTGATGAACCCAATGCGTTTTATAAACACGTTCGGGACATGGAAACCCAGTTGTATACACAAATCACACAGTCGTGTTACTAGTTTTAGCTAACGCGTTTACTCATTTCCCTAGGTTCTTTAAGTCTAGGGGTATATTCAAATTAGGAAAGTAGAATGAAAAAAGGGATAGTCGTCATCGCAGGTGTTTCTGCGGTAGCAGTCTTTGGTATGTGGTTTACCCAGAATGCCTATGAATCTTCAGTTACAGATGCCCTCACCCGCAACGCTGACACCTACAGCAACATGGGTATTAAATTGGAAAAAAATGCCATCGCCGCTTCCTTCACCCGTATTGAAGACGAATACACGCTAACGTTAACTGAGCAATTTTTCGATCAAATGGACATGCCTGCTCTTTATGCAGAATCCTTTGACATCACCATCAGTAATCTTTGTCGTGTTTATCCTTTTTATATGTCCTGTGAAAATGAGTTTTCTTTACCTGAAGGCACACTGCCTGATGAATTTGTTGAAAAACTCCAAGGGTTTACCTATCAGGCGGGTTGGTCGTTTAGTCCATTGACTAATTCAGTTTCCAGTTATCTAAATACCGATGGCTTTACCGTAGAAAACGACGGTACACCGCTAGAAGTTGCCCCGCTGACCTTATCTTCCAATTCTGATTTAGCGTTTGAATCCTTGAATACGCAGATGAATTGGGGCGGCATGACGTTTAACGATAGCCTTACCCAAATCGATATTGACAACGTTAATGTTAACGGCGACATGACACGGTTAACGGGGATCACCTACCTTGGCACATCTACAGTATCCATTGACAACATGGTATTTAATACCGCTGATGGTGAATCATTTTCAGCCAAAGCCATTAATGTCACGAGTAACACGAATGAATATGAAACAGGTAAATACGACGTGCGTTATGTGGCTACTTCATCGGATATGTCCATAGGCGGTGGTGCTTTACCCATAGATATTGCCCAATTGCATACCGATATCCGATTATATGGTCTAAGTGAAAAAGCGTTGGAGATGATGAATTCATTTCAAGGCAACTTCATTGAACAACAAGACATGCTGACCGAAATGCTCAATGAGTTAGGTAAAAATGAACCCGGTTTGGCCATCGATAACTTTTCAGCATCGGTAAATAACGTGCCGGTTTCCATCAAAGGTGAAATTACCTTTGATCAATTTACCGCCGAAGATGTTGATACCGGAGAGATTGCTGCAAAATCTAATGCCTTTCTTAACGGCAACGTAGGTAAGGAAGTCTCCACTGCCCTTCCCCAACTTGTCCCAATGCTCGACCAATATTCGCAAATGGGTATGGCGGAAAAAGACGCTGAAGGAAATTACACCACTGAAATTACCATTAAAGACAGAACCTTGAGTGCAAATGGTAATGTCCTGCAACAGTTCTAAATACAATTAAAACAAAAAAACCGCCAATTCTGGCGGTTTTTTTATTACTTTTAGAACGACTGAGCGTTTAGAACTGCATTGTCACAGACAATTGTAAGCGGCGGGGATCATAGTAGGAGCGTGGCTCACCAAAGGTCTCGTTACTTACATACGGGTCGTAATTGTAACCCGTTTGCTTGTTAAAGACATTGAACACATCCGCTCGGAATTTCAGCGTGTAATCGCTAATATTCCAATCTTGGGTATAGTTCAAATCGACCTGCCAATGGCTGGCACCACGACGACTTCCCGCGGGCTCGGCATAACGGCTTGTGCTAGATGAATAACCGTAAACCGTACCATCCCAAGCAGTCCAGGCTTCGCCGGATTGGAAAATAAAGTAAGCACCAATATTCGCATCCCAGTCGGTGGTGTAATAACCGAAGACTTTTACCTTATGGGGCTTATCGCCAATAAGATTACCGTAGCGGTTATCCCATGGCATACGTCCCTTACCATCTCCATAGTAGGATGAGCCGATAAAGGTATTGGCATCGTTACCAGATGTGGTGTTGTCTTGGTCAAAGTTACCGTAGTAATGGCTCCAAGTATAGGAAGCGTTTAAGTAAGTCCGTTCACCGAACCATTCTGCCTCTGTACTCCATTCCCAGTATTTAGTCTGACCACCGTCAACTTCGGCTACCACGTAAGAAGAACCACCTACTTCCTCTCTTAATTCATCGAGGTTGTCAATGTATAAGCCGCGATCAGCGATGTTATCAGGTACGGATCCGCCTTCATAATCACCGTATAAACGGGCATCATTGGGCATATCTTCCCAGAAGTGGCTGCCGTAACGGAAGCGAACATGTGAGCGTAACATTAAGTTATTACTGACTGCCCGTGTGGCACCGATGGTATATTCGTCAATGCGACGAGGACTCATATTATCTGCAAAGAATTTACCGGATGATCCAGCTTTAGCACCCGAAGTGAGATAGTTTCCATCTTCATCAAACTGCACTTCGATGGTTGCCCGGGAGTTTCTGTCCCAAGACGCGGCTCGGGCTAACGAACTGGCATTAGGGTTATAGCTGGCGTAGTTGGCAAATACAGTACTTTCATCCTGATATTCCCACGTTACACCTAAACGGGGTTGGATCATGTCTTTCCAGTCCACTGTATACATTTTGTATTTGTGACCCGGCGCTAATTCATAACCAGAAACATTGCTGCTATTCGCTTTTAGGCCTTGACCGTAATACACATCTTTGGATACCAAGACACCAATGTTATAGGTAAAGTCACCGTGCTCAATGGTATCGTTAATTTCAAAGTTATAAGATTCAGAAGAAGAAATGATAGCTGGCGTCACTTCGCCATCCACCGCTAAACTCATCTGCTGAACCGACGCCACATAGTATGCGCCAGGATATTCATCATCAACACCGCCCACATAACTAATGGTTCCCCAACCATTTGATAAACGGGCCAGCTCTTCTGAAATTTCAGACCATTTTGCGCCAACATGAATGGTGTGGTACATATTGCCCCACATTTTTTCCGTATCAAAAGCCAGTTCAAAACTTTCACGCTCAAAGGACTGACGGTTATACTGCGAATAGGCACCGACGCCGCCGCCACCAGCGTAAGAACCGTCATCATCGATATAACCATAGCTTTCAATAAGGCCAATGGCGCCGGCATTAAACTGTAAATCTTCATCGGTTAAATCATCACCGGTGCGCAAACTCGGCACACTGAAATAACCCAGTTCATCTAAACGGGTAATATCCAGTGAATCCCCAATGACAGGTGTAACACCGGTTAACTCCGTATCCGGCGTATCGATGAAGTCTTCTTCATATTTACCGTACTTAAAGGAGATGCTCGAGTCACCCAGTAACCAAGACCCATCAATAGAGTAAATATTCAGGTTGGACTCGGATCCAACAGACACAGAATCGGTTTCATATTCACCAATTGACGAACCGGTTACCGTGCGTTCTGAATCACGTAGGCTGGCATTAAGTAAAATGTCGTCGGTAGGTGCCCAGGTTAACTTTCCGAAGTATTCATTACGTTCGCTGTTATAGTCTTTGGCTGGTCCATAGACGGTGGTTTTGCTGCTACCTTCCACTTCGGGTCGATAAAATGAACCGTAGAAAAACAGTTCATCTTCAATAAGTGGACCACTGATTGAGCCCACAATCCAGGTTTGATCCGTGTCTTGTATTACGCCACCTTTAGGAGTAGCAGAAAAAGACGATGGCTGAATACGGTATTCTAAACTGCCGTGAAATTCATTGGTTCCTGATTTAGACACCGAGTTGACAGAAAAACCACCAGAGCGGTTAAAACCAATGGCCTTTGCACCCCCCCGATCCACCGATACGTTCGCAATATCGTGGGTGGATGGCTCGGAAGACAAGTTACCAAACATAGGCATGGACAAATCCACACCATCAAAGCCATAACTGTTATCGACACCAGAGCCCCCAGCTGATGGCCCCAAGGTACTGTTTTCTGAATATTCCACGCCGGGCAATATTTTTAGCATGTCGCGATAGGTTTGCCCCGTCGGTAAAGACTGGATCACATCCGCACCAAATGAATTGGTTAATGAGGAGTTACCGGTGGTCACAAACGGACTACCCGTAATGGTGATCACCTCGGTATTATCGGGCGAATATACAAAGTTAATGGCGGAAGCTTGTTCAAGCATTACCCGGGTAGCAAACTCTTTTGTCTGTCCATTCGGTAATGCAAAGGACACCGTATATTCTCCTGGCAGCAGAAACGGCATAATAAAGGAACCGTCTTCACGGGTCGTCGCTGTACGGGGTTTTGGCATAACCGCACTGGTGGCAGTGACTTCTATGCCAGCGACACTGGTTGTTCCGTCTCCGGCTGCAATTTGGCCTCTAATACTCCCTGTTTGTTGCTGTGCCATTGCCGGTGAGGACAATACGGCTGTTGCTAGACAGATTGGAGCAATAACGTTAACGGGGTTCCAAGCTTGACGAACTTGCTTACTGAGATAGCAAGCAGCAAAACGTGCTCTTTCCTTTTTCATAGTGATACCTGTTGTGTTGTTCTGGTTATTTTTTAAATATTTTTTTTATTATATTTACTCATTTAACAGCCAGGTAAGGATATCGTCAAGAATAGTTTTTTCACGTAAACACAAATATCTGTAATATTTTATGTAAGAAAGTGACATTTTCACTGCATTTCCTAAGTCTGCCCATTGCTATGATTACCCCCTTCAATCCGCAACAATAAAGGACGTCAACTGGTTAACACACAAGTAATTAGGCACTTTTGAGACTATCTGAAAGTTCGCATCATAGACAAAGGCTATACGTGCAAGAATGAAAGGAATATGTAAATCGCTGTCAAGATCGTTAGAGAGTCAACCAAGAAGCAGATGTTCTTTATGAAAAATTAATTATTCTAAATTATTGGGTCTTTACAATAATTGATGAAATAAGAGGTGTTCAGTTCGAACTATTTACGTCTTTGCGGCGTAGCTACAAATACGATAATGATGACAGAGGATTGAATGATGACTTGTGAAATTGAAACAAAACACGCGAAATTATTGATTGAAATCTTACAGCAATCGAATCACTGGACATTACAACCTGAAAAAAAGGCCCCTTTTTCAAGTAAAGATGCCGCCTACCAGTATTTAGAAACCCACAACGAACCCTTATATATTCGCGTACCCATCACTAACAGTGACAATGAAACCTACATACGGGTTAGTAGTTCGGGTGATGATCTCGAACTACAAACGGTGGGGTTTACAAACGTACAAAAAACGAAGCTGCACCATTCTCATCTCAAGTTAATAGAAAGCACTATTACCGAGATGGTAAATGCACAGCTCCCAGCGGGGGAAAAAGCGGCCTCGTTTTAAGCCTAATTAAACCTTCACCGCCAGCACATCCACTTTCACACCGTGCATGACAGCATTGGCGGTAGAGCCGAGTAATAAACGCACTCCACTTCTTCCGTGGGTGCCAATGACGATTAGATCCGCTTTTAGCCGTTCCGCCGCATCATGAATTTCATCAGCGGCCGCGCCCACCACCACATGGGTATTGGTGGGCTCAATGCCATGCTGAGTAGCGATGTCTCGAAGACGTGTCTTTGCTTGCTCACAAATTTCATCGGAATAATCAGTTTCAAGGAATAACCCGTAAGGCTCGATACTAGTTTGCGGATACACTACATAAATAAGGTTTATTTTCATGTCAGTACCGGCAATATTTAAAGCACGGGCAATCACAGGTTCATAGTCTGAATAAATGTCTACAGCCACCAGAATGGATTCGTAACTTTTCATAATTCGCTCCTTTGTTATCCATCAGTATAGTGCAAGCATTATTTACCATGTTGATTAACATCAACATTAAACCGCTTTTGTTTCCTCTTCGATTCTTGCCAAATGGCTTTGAGGCATAAAGCTCTTTGCACTGGCTTCTTGAACATGCAGTTTAAATGCCTCTGGGATATTCTCCCCTAGCAAGGCACCCCGTTTCACTAACGGAAAAATTTCATCATAGCGGCGCACTTCGGCATGATTAATACGACGGAAAATATGGGTGCGATTTAAACTGTTATGGGAACTATGTCCGGTAGATGACAATATATCCATAAAGGCATTCACGGTTTTACTGTGAAATTGGTAAACCCGCTCACTTTTATCTGCGACAACTAACCCTTTTGCAAGGGCGGGATCTTGGGTGGCTACGCCGGTAGGACAGCGATTAGTATTACAAGATAAGGACTGCACACAGCCTAACGCCAGCATCATGCCTCTAGCTGAATTGCAAAGATCTGCCCCCAAACAGAGGTTTTTCACAATATCAAACGCGGTGATGACTTTACCCGAAGCGATGATTTTGATGTGTTGGCGCAGATCAAACCCCATTAAACAATCATCAACAAATGCCAGTGCTTCACGCAGGGGAAAACCAATGGAGTTTGCATACTCTAAAGGAGCCGCACCGGTACCACCTTCCCCGCCATCCACGGTAATAAAATCAGGGTAGATCTCCGATTTTGCCATGGCTTTACACAAAGCAATGAATTCGCTTTTTCTACCAATTGAAAGTTTGAATCCTACTGGTTTGCCCCCACTCATTTCACGTAATTGCTTTATAAAATCCATCATTTCCAGGGGCGTAGAAAATGCCGTGTGCCGTGGTGGGGAATTCACTTGGGTCCCCGCTTTCACTCCCCGTACGTTAGCAATTTCCTGGGTATTTTTGTCCGCAGGTAAAATACCGCCATGACCAGGTTTGGCACCTTGAGACAGTTTTATCTCGATCATTTTCACGTTGTCGTGGGTGGCTTTTTGTGCAAATGCCTCGGCATTGAAGGTGCCATCTTCATGTCGACACCCAAAATATCCCGTGCCGATTTGCCAAACCACATCGCCCCCATTTTCAAGGTGATAAGATGTTAAACCGCCCTCACCGGTATTGTGGTAAAAGTCGCCTTTACACGCACCGATATTCAATGCTTTTACCGCATTGGCACTTAGTGCACCAAAACTCATGGCTGATATGTTTAGAATGCTAGCTTTATAGGGCTTGGTACAAAATGGCCCGCCAATGGTGACACGGGGGTTTTCATCCATTTCATCAATTTCCATGGCCGAAAGGGAGTGGCCAATCCATTCATAGCCAGCTTGATAAGTATCAACCTGGGTGCCATAGGGCGAACTATCGAGCACATTTTTTGCGCGTTGGTAAACAATTGCGCGATGCATACGGCTAATGGGCTTACCGTCAGTATCTGATTCTAAAATGTATTGTTGAATAAAGGGACGTAAACCTTCAATTATCCAGCGGCCACGGCCGATAAGGGGAAAGTTTTTTAAAATAGAATGATGACATTGATTGGCGTCATAAATGGCAGTGATAAGGCATAGCAAGGTGATGGGTAAAAGCCAGATAAACCCCGACACCGCAAGGCATAACAGCAAATTAACCACAACAATGGCAAGTAATGTGTAAATGATCCGATGATGCATTCTTTTCTCTTTTTTTCTGCGAACAGTTGTAGGTTATGTATTTTACATTAAAGAAGATCATCAACGGGGTGAACTGCATCAATTTTGTTACGAACAACAGCACTGAATAGTTTTCGTGTAAGGATTTACAAAACAGATGTGTTCAAGCATCCTTGGAGCGAGTGCTTTAACTTACTTATTTGAGCTGTAATTAATGGATTATCTATTTCTTCTCTTTGCCTTTATCTGTGGTCTCTCCGTCAAACTGATTGGCATTCCCCCGTTAGTGGGATTTTTGATTGCGGGGTTTGTTCTTAACGGATTAGGTTATGCCATGACCGATCAACTCCAGCAAATCGCCGATCTGGGTATCACGATAATGTTGTTTTGTATTGGTCTTAAATTGAATGTTAAAGATCTCAGTAAACGTGAAGTATGGCTATGCAGTACTGGCCATATGTTGATTTGGATTGGGGTGATTTCAGTGGCGCTCTACGGCATCGCCACTCTGTTTTCTTCATTTATGGGCATATTGTCTTTTCCCAGCGCCATGCTGATTGCATTTGCCTTAAGTTTTAGCAGTACGGTGTGTGTATTTAAGGTACTTGAAGAAAGTGGTGAAGCGAAAACCCGCCATGGCAAGGTGGCCATTGGCATTCTTGTGATGCAAGATGTCTTCGCCGTTTTATTTTTAGTGGCCGCCACCGGAAAATTACCGTCTGTGTGGGCATTTGCACTGCTGGCGATTATTCCTCTGCTTCCCCTTCTCAACAAACTTATCGACCGCTCCGGCCATGGTGAATTATTACCCCTAACCGGTGTGGTGTTTGCATTAGGCGGCTATCACCTGTTTGAACTGGTAAACATCAAAGGTGATTTTGGCGCACTACTTATGGGGATCATGCTTGCAAAGCATGCTAAAGCAACGGAATTGTCAAAGTCTTTGCTCAGTTTTAAAGATCTGTTTCTTATTGGCTTTTTCTTATCCATAGGGCTTACCGCCCTACCGGATTTCGGAATGGTTATGGCCGCCGTGATCTTATGCGTGTTTATCATTATCAAACTCGTGCTATTTTTTGGACTGTTTGCGGTATTAAAATTACGGGTACGCACCAATTATCTCACATCACTGATAATGAGTAATTTCAGTGAATTTGGACTGATTATCGGTGCCTTAGCAGTGAGCCAGGGATTTTTAGAACCCCGTTGGTTGGTGATCCTCGCCTTGGCCGTGTCTTTTTCTTTTGTCATCACCAGTATCTCCTACCGCTCGAGCCATGCGTTCTATCTTGATATCAAATCCTATATTATGCGTTTTGAACGCAAGGAACGGTTACCGGGGGACCTTTACCCTGTTGTTTCCCAAGCAGAATTTCTCGTCATTGGGATGGGACGCGTAGGATTAGGTGCGTTTAATTCACTGCATAGCTTGGCCGGTGATAGAGTTTGGGGCATGGATGCGGACCAAAGCAAAATTCGAATGCTAAAGGAACAAGGGCTTAACGTCATATGCGGCGACGGTGAAGATATTGACTTGTGGCAGAATATTGACATTTCCGGTGTAAAACTGATCTTGTTGGCTTTACCTTCTATCGAAGACGCTACAAATATCACCCAACAGCTTAAATTCTGCGGCTTTAAAGGTAAAATCGCCGCTATAGCGCGCTATGAAGACGAAGTGCCCGCCTTGTTACAGCAAGGTGTGGATAAGGTATTTAACTTTTTCACTGAAGCTGGTCTTGGTTTCGCCGAAGAATCATTAGCTTACGTAAATACGATGTATGAGCAGCCTGATACCCAATAGGAAGCAAGGACAAGATATGAATCATTATCATTTTCATGTCATTGTTTTTTAAAGATTTTTTTGATTAAGATCAAGGTTTGAGCTATCCTACTGGTCATATGAATAAAGGGGCACATTATGAAAGGTGATAAACACGTCATCACAATGCTGAACGACGTACTGACCAGTGAATTAACCTCCATCAATCAGTATTTTCTTCATGCAAGAATGTTTAAAAATTGGGGCTTTGGTGAGCTTAACGAGAAAAATTACAAAAAATCGATAAAAGATATGAAGCAAGCGGATGCGATTATTGAACGTATCCTTTTTCTCGAAGGGCTTCCTAATCTACAAGCGTTAGGCAAGCTGTATATTGGCGAAGATACCGTAGAAATGCTTCAGTGCGACAGTCGCTTCCAGCTAGAGCAAATGCCTTTACTCAAGCAGGCCATTGCACTGTGTGAAGAAAAGCAGGATTACGTTAGCCGTGATCTTCTTGAAGATATTTTGGAATATGAAGAAGAACACTTAGATTGGATAGAAACCCAGGAATATCAAATTGCCACCATGGGTTTAGAAAATTATTTACTACGTCAAATAGAAGGGGATGAATAATGAAAGGCAATCAGGCAATTATCGATGCCCTTAATGAACTTTTGTCCTATGAACTTGCGGCAATGGATCAGTATTTCATTCATTCCCAGATGTACCTCGACTGGGGATTAACCAAGTTATACGAACGCATCAATCATGAGTTTGATGATGAAAAAGGTCATGCCACTAAACTTATTGAACGCATGTTGTTTTTAGAAGGCACTCCGGACATGCAAACACGCACGGGTTTTAAAGTGGGTGAAGATGTTCCCGCCATGTTAGAAAGCGATTTGCGTGTTGAATATGAAGTTGATGCAAAACTAAAAGAAGTGATGGCGTTATGTGAAGTCGAGCGAGATTATGTCACCCGGGACATGCTACTTGTATTGCTTGATGATACTGAGATGGACCATGCCCACTGGTTAGAGCAACAACTAGGATTGATCAAGCGATTAGGCTTACCGCTTTATATGCAATCGCAAATGTGATTGATAAATACAGACACACATTCCCCTATGAATGTGTGTCTGTGGTAAATATCAGTATTTTGGGGTCGGCTTCCCCTTTTAGATTTAACAACATTTGCCAATGCATTTGTGGCTCACTGCAACTGCCTAACATAAACCAGCCAGACCACTCTCCCGGTTGGGTTTCTTCCACCAGCACGGGGAT
>NZ_JBAHZB010000100.1:8155-12807 GCF_036697315.1 Alteromonas sp. 14N.309.X.WAT.G.H12 | reverse complement strand
GCAATGCGAACCTTAGATAAATCAGGTCAGGCAGCGCCCCTTGATAAATACAAACAAGTCATTGATATCAACCTGGTCGGTTCATTTAATGTCGCTAGGTTAGCCGCACAAATCATGGCGACCCAATCCCCAAATAGTCAGGGAGAAAGGGGCGTAATCATACATACCGCCTCCATTGCAGGCTACGAGGGGCAGATTGGTCAAACAGCCTATGCCTCTAGCAAAGCCGGCATTATTGGCATGACACTGCCCATGGCCCGTGATCTCGCACCGCTAGGTATTCGTGTCAACGCCATTGCACCTGGGGTGATGGGAACCCCATTACTACTGGCCATGCCCCAAGGCGTACAGGATGCCCTTAGCAGTAACGTCCCCTTCCCTTCTCGTTTAGGCTCACCAGATGAATTTGCCGCATTAGTGGCCCACATTTTTGAAAATGGTTATTTAAACGGTGAAACCATACGTCTGGACGGCGGCCTTAGAATGCCGCCTAAATAAGCGCTGGAAGGTAAAGCCAATTTGCCGCTGAACCTTCACGTTTAGCGGCGCATCGGCATCAGGTTAGGCTTTCATTGGGATTGGGTTAATTCGGCATGCTGTAACGCATATACCGCAAAACTTCCTAACCAATGGGTGCCTTCATAGTTATCATCCACAATGGCCGGTAATGAATAGATCACATGGGCATCAGCAATGGCTTGAAGGTGCCCATATTGTTTTGGGAATTCATGTATTAACCCGTATAACACCCACGCACGACTGAAGTTTAATCCATCTAAGTGGATCAACTTACCATCAGTACGGTCACTCACTTTTGCCGGTAACAATGTAAAGTCTTTTTCCGCCAAACCGGGTAAGAAATCAGCAGCCCATTGCTTAAATTCATTTGGTGTCAATACCTTACGCATCACATCTAGCTCTTCAAAACAGGGGGATAAAAAATCAAACCCATTGGGCTCCCAGCTTAAAGGGCAAGACTTATCTGCCTCATACCAATGTCTGGCTCGCTGCGCCAATAATGCTGCAAAGGGCTTATTTTGGGTTTGCAGCGCAAAATCATACGCCATAGAAAGGGCAAAAGCCGTATTGGGGTGTTCGCCAGTTCGATTGGGATACACTAGTTTAGGTAAAAATGCGGTGTACTTTTGCACAATGAGGGCCGTTAATGGCTGTAAGTTCTGTTCCAGCTCTTTTGCTAATGGATCATCCCAACGATCCAGTTCTTCGGCTAACTTAAGTAGCCAGGCCCAACCGTATGTGCGCTCAAACGTACTGCTATGGGGCATGGAAAAGTAATCCACTTCGGCCTGAATTTTTTCTGCGGTGAGGTTTTGTTTTAATTTTTGCTTAATTTCCTCACTTTTTGCTAATTGGGGGAAATGACGTAACAGCGACACCATCATCCAGTGTCCATGGACACTGGAATGCCAATCAAAACAACCATAAAACGCCGGATGCAATGTTTTCGGACTCTTTAAGTAGCTCCCGTCATGTAAAATCTGATTAAGTTTATTCGGATATTCTTCTTGTGCGCAGTGCAGTGGCATCGCGACTAAGCGGTTTGCTTCATCTAGCGTTAACTCCGGTGTACTGGCAAACACATTAAAACTCGCCGTCGCCGCTACCGCGGACAGCATTACAGCAAACCTTCTTTTTATACTCATAAATCCCTAACCTTTCTAATTACAGTTTTATTAATCATCATCACCACCATTTACAATCAATGCGATGTTATACAACCTGTTTACCGCATGATAATTCACCGTGTTTTTCTGATAGCGACCTTTAGAGGACATTTCCCCTGCTTCTTTTTGCAACACCAGCGTCACTGCTTCATCCACGGTTTCAACGGTATAAATATGAAATAAGCCCTTTTTAACCGCATCGATGACAACGTTATTTAAGACCAGATTTATGGCATTGGATTTTGGGATCACCACCCCTTGCTCACCATTTAAACCACGGTGCTGACAAAGATCAAAAAAGCCTTCGATTTTTTCGTTCACACCGCCCACGGCCTGCACTTCACCGTATTGGTTTATCGAGCCTGTCACGGCTAAAGATTGGGTTGCAGCAATTTCCGTTAACGAGGATATCAGCGCAATAAGCTCGGCCAATGAGGCACTATCGCCGTCGATATGACCGTATGACTGTTCCAAGGCAATATTGGCCGATAAGGTCAAGGGAAAATGCTGGGCATATTTGTTGCCCAGATACCCCGTCAGCAACATTACCCCTTTAGAGTGGATGGGTTGACCTAATTCCACTTCGCGCTCGATATCCACCACCCCATTGGCCCCGGCATACACCGTTGCGGTGATCCTAGCTGGGGTACCGAAGGCAGTGCCCCCCACTTCAAGCACCGTAAGTCCATTCACTTTCCCCACCGCTTTTCCTTCGGTGGCAATCAGTACATGTCCTTCTTTAATATCATTGAGTAATGCGTGACTGACCCGTCCCGTACGCCGTTTTTTCGCATTCAATGCCGCTTCAATATGTTCCAGTTCCAGTTGCATGGCTTTTTGCTGAAAGGCAAAATACCGCGCTTCATGAATGAGTTCGATGACCTGGGCAAAATGGGCCGAAAACTTTTCCTGATGTTCTGCCATTCTCAATGAATATTCCACCAACCGATACATGGCTTTCGGAGAAATACCGGATAGCCCCACCTGCTGCACCTCATGTCGAACTTTGCCAACAAAATCAAAGGTAGTTTGGCGGCTTACTGGGATCTCATAGTCAAAATCCACTAACACCTTAAATAATTCATCAAATTCATCATCGTAATCCTGCAAGGTGTAATACAGATCACGGCTCCCCAATAAAATAACTTTGATTTTTAAATCAACGGGCTGGGGGTTTAGTGTAATGGCGTTAACCATGCCCACATCTTGCTGGGGCAAATCCATTTTTAACGAGCCCGATTTAATGGCAAGTTTAAGGGCTTCCCACACAAAAGGCTGTTCGATAACCTGATCGGCATCCAACAATAAATAGCCGCCGTTAGCGCGATGCAAAGCGCCGGGACGTATCATTCGGTAATTGGTATACACACTGCCATGAATATTGGTGTATTCGATTTTGCCAAATAAATTTTGGTATGTGGGGTTAGGCTCATAAACCACCGGCGCGCCATCTTCTAATTGATGTCCCACTAAGACATTGGGTAAATACTGCTCTTCGAGATACAGTCGCCGGTCTATATCGTCAGGTTTATCTTCTTTATGTTCTTCGGCTAACAAAGAGACGATGGTTTCCACCAGATGTGTGCGCATTTTCCGCAGGGTTTTTAGTACCCCTAACTGATTGGCATACTTATGTTCCAAATTCTTAAGTAACGGCTTAATACCGAGTTCTGCGGTTTCTTTATCAAGCTGGCGGATTTTTTCTGAACAGGCTCTTTTCCAGGCTGGTAAGCCAAGTAAACTTTCACTTAAGCGGTTTTCCAGATCATCAATAAGATCATAAAAATATTGCCGTTTATCCCCATCTAAAGCAGCAAATTCTTCATCGGTTATGGGTTTACCGTTAACAATGGGCGCAAACGAAATGGCATTAGATTCGTCATACAGGGCCACTTCGTGGGCCTGTGCATAGCGTTCTACACTATCAATGGCTTCGTCATACCGCTTTTCAAAGGCTTTTTTAATGGCGGACTTTTTACGCTGGTAACCGGGATTATCAAAAGCGGCGGGGAAGGTGTCGAGAAGATCATCAATCAAGACGCTAATATCTTTAACCAGCTCTCGCCCTTCTCCCGGCGCCATGCGCAAAACCACCGGTTCTCTTTCTTCGTCAAAATTATTTAAATAAACCCAGTCTTCCGGCGGCGGCAACGTGGCAATTTGACGTTCGATAAAATCTTTTACCAAGCTAAAACGCCCCGTAGACGGTTCGCCCATTACGTAAAGATTATAGCCTTTTGAATCGACGCCTAATCCGAATGCCAAAGCCTCTCTGGCACGCTCCTGACCGATGAACGCCGCCGTCATCGCGTCATTGTCGTTCAATGCCTGATTAATCTGCCTACGATTTAAGCTTGGTGAAAGTGCTTTCGCATCAAGGGGGGTGATTGTACCTATAACGGTCATAACTTCCTGAAAACCCATTTTTTATAAATGAAACGCGAAATAATGGCGTGTGTCAAACCTTTCAGGTTAAGAAAAATGTGATTTTTTCACCGCCACACAAGGCGACACTCTTGCCATTTTAAGCTTAGCGATTACCCACAACCTTAACATTGTGGCTAGCCCAATGACCCCATCACCCCATAGGTTTTCAAAAAATTACCGAAAAACCGTTTAAAAACCCAGCATACACAGATAAAAAAGCGCCGCCGCTATTGTGGCAATGTGGGGCGGTAGGTTATTCTATGCGGCTTATCACGAAGTCATCAATATTAACGCGGAAGCCTTATTTACAATGGCCGAAAATCAGTACAACCCCAAAGAAATAGAACAACAAGTCCAGCAATACTGGGATACAAATCAATCATTCAAAGCCGTTGAAGAGGAAGGGAAGGAAAAGTTCTATTGTCTTTCCATGTTCCCCTATCCCAGTGGCCGACTCCATATGGGGCACGTAAGAAACTACACCATTGGCGATGTTATTAGCCGTTTTCAGCGTATGCAGGGCAAAAACGTGCTTCAGCC
>NZ_JBAHZB010000100.1:3530-8145 GCF_036697315.1 Alteromonas sp. 14N.309.X.WAT.G.H12 | reverse complement strand
GTGGCAACCTGTAAACCCGACTACTACCGCTGGGAACAATGGTTTTTCACCCGTCTGTACGAAAAAGGCCTGGTATACAAGAAAAACTCAACGGTTAACTGGGATCCCGTGGACCAAACCGTGTTGGCTAACGAACAGGTTATCGACGGTCGCGGATGGCGCTCAGGGGCGTTAGTGGAACAAAAAGAAATTCCCCAATGGTTTATTAAAATCACCGATTATGCCGATGAATTGCTCAGTGACTTGGAGCAATTAAGTGATTGGCCTGATCAAGTTCGCGCCATGCAAGCCAACTGGATTGGCCGTTCTGAAGGGGTAGAAATTACCTTTAAACTTACCCAGCCCGCTGGCAGCGTAGAGTCGTTGACCGTTTATACCACCCGCCCGGATACCTTTTTTGGCGTAACCTACGTGGGCGTAGCCGCCCAACATCCCGTTGCCGAATTTGCCGCCGCCAATAACCCCGAATTAGCCGCGTTCATTGAAGAATGTAAAAATACCAAGGTAGCGGAAGCAGAATTGGCTACCATGGAGAAAAAAGGCTGTGCCACCGGCCTTACCGTGGTGCACCCTCTTACCGGAGAAGAAGTGCCGGTATGGGTAGCTAACTTCGTACTTATGGATTATGGCTCAGGTGCCGTTATGGCCGTACCCGGGCATGACCAGCGCGACTGGGAATTTGCCACAAAATATGATCTGCCAATAAAACAGGTTATTGCGCCCAGTAAAGACAGTGAGGAGCCTTGCGATCTCAGCCAAGCCGCCTACACCGAAAAAGGTACCTTGATTAACTCAGGTGAGTATGATGGCCTCCCATTTGAAGATGCCTTTAACGCCATTGCCGATGCGCTGATTAATAACGGCTGTGGAAATAAGAAGGTCAATTATCGACTGCGGGATTGGGGCGTAAGTCGCCAACGTTACTGGGGCGCACCGATCCCCATTTTAAATCTGGAAAACGGAGAATCCGTTCCTGTGCCAGAAAGTGAGCTTCCGGTTGTTTTACCTGAAGATGTGGAAATGGACGGTGTTATCTCCCCTATAAAAGCCGACCCACAATGGGCAAAAGCTACCTATCAGGGTGAGCCTGCATTACGGGAAACCGATACCTTTGATACCTTCATGGAATCATCTTGGTATTACGCCCGCTACGCCTGTGCGCAAAATGACACCGCAATGCTCGATCCCGCCCAGGCCAATTATTGGTTACCGGTGGATCAATATATCGGGGGTATTGAACACGCAATTTTGCACCTTTTATATTCCCGCTTCTTCCACAAATTATTACGTGATGAGGGCTTGGTCGATTCTGATGAACCTTTCAAGCGGCTGTTATGTCAAGGCATGGTATTGGCAGACTCTTATTACAGCGAAGACGAAAGCGGCAAGAAAACCTGGTATTCGCCACTGGATGTGTCCACGGAAAAAGATGAAAAAGGCCGTATTGTCAAAGCCTGGCTAACCAAAGACGGTACCCCTGTGCAACACGGCGGCATGACGAAAATGTCCAAGTCGAAAAATAACGGCATCGATCCTCAAGCCGTTATTGATTTATACGGTGCCGATACGGTGCGCTTATTTACCATGTTTGCAGCACCACCAGAACAAACCCTCGAATGGGTAGACTCTGGTGTTGAAGGGGCCAACCGCTTCTTAAAACGTATCTGGAAGCTAGTCAATGATCACCTTGCCGTTTCCGGTACGCCGGGAGCCGTTGAAGCCAGTACCCTTAATAAGGCACAGCAGGCACTGCGTCGCGAAGTACATAAAACCATTGCCAAAGTGACCGACGACTTAGGCAGACGGCAAACCTTCAACACCGCGGTAGCCGCTATAATGGAACTGTTAAACCATTTACAAAAAGCGCCGCAAGCGTCAGACACAGATCACGCGATCATGCGTGAAGCGATAGAGGCAGTATTACGCTTACTAAACCCGATAACGCCGCATATTTGTCATCATCTGTGGCAAAAACTCGGCCATAACACCACCATTGAGCAGGCTCCTTGGCCCGTCGCCGACAAAAACGCCATGGTAGAGGCTGAAAAGCTCATTGTGGTACAGGTCAACGGAAAAGTACGGGCGAAAATGACAGTGCCAGCCGATGCCACCAAAGACGCCCTTGAAGCTGAAGCGTTGGCTCAACCCAACGTACAGCAGTTTATTGATGGCAAACAAATCCGCAAGGTCATTGTTGTACCCGGTAAGCTCGTTAACATAGTAGCCAACTAATGCACAAACTACTGATACGTTTATGTCTGTTTACTGCCCTCTTGTCATTAACAAGTTGCGGTTTTCATTTACGGGGTAACCAGGTGTTGCCGCCTTCGGTGAATTTCGTGGCCATGGCGTCAACCCAGGCCCACTCACCCTTGGCCAGAGCCCTGAAAAAGCGGCTAAAGGTGTACAGTATAGAAGCTGGCACTGTTGCCGAGAGTCCTTCTATGAACACCTCAGTACTAATTAATATTGAGCCAGAAAAATTAGAGCGACGGTTGTTGTCGCTCTTTGCCTCTGGACAAGTGGCAGAATACGAATTGATTTATGGCGTGGGTTATACTGTTACCTTCCCAGACAAAGAGCCCATTAAAGCGTATTTTGAAGTATTACGTGATTATCAAGACGATCCAGAGCAAGTGTTGGCGAAATCTCGGGAGCTCGAATTGATTGTAAGCGAAATGCGCGACGAGGCAGCGGATAAGATCATTCGTCGTTTGACCACACAAGCATCTCAATCTACGCCTGAATTGTAGTCATTATGCAAGTGTACCCGAATCGGTTCGAACAAGAATTATCTCATCAGCTCAAGCCCTGCTATTTGTTGTTTGGCGATGAACCTCAGCAAAAATTTGAGATGATAGATGCCCTTCGCCGTCGGGCCAAAGAGGCCGGATTTACCGAACGTACTGTGCTGGTTGCAGACAGTACGTTTAACTGGCAGCAATTGACTGAAGCCACCCAAACGTTGTCTTTATTTTCCTCCCAGCAACTCATTGAATTGGAGCTGCCAACGGGCAAACCGGGAAAAGAAGGCAGCCAGGTGTTACAAAGCATCGCATCCACCCTTGATGCAGATCTAATCTTGTTGGTTCATGGCCCGCGGATCGGTAAGGATGTACAGCGCGGAAAATGGTTTAAAGCCCTTGATGAGATTGGTGTGCATTCAATTTGCTATCCATTGGAAGACAAGCAGCTATTAAATTGGATACAGCAAACCTTACTGAAGTATGGCCTTGACAGTGATCCAACCTGCGTAAAAATGCTCGCGGATATGTGTGAAGGTAATTTACTTGCCGCCAAACAAGAAATTGAGAAGCTCGCCTTAATTTACCCGAACCAAAAAATCACCTCGGATCAAGTGGAAGGGGCCATCGTTGATCAATCCCGGTTCAATATTTTTCAATTAATCGATGTGATGCTCGCTGGCGAGCAATCCCGTTGTATTAAAATGCTCTATCGACTGGAAAGCGAAGGCTTAGAGCCCAACATCGTCATCTGGGCCTTGATAAGAGAATGGCAAACATTATCTAAGCTGAAGTCGTTACAAATAAAAAGTGAGCCCATCAATTGGATGCGCATGGGAATATGGAAGAACAGGCAATCGGTGTACACAGCGGCATTGAACCGCCTAACAGCTGCAGACTTAAATCGCATTCGAGGGGCAATCGAAAACGCGGATTTAGCTTTTAAGCAAAATGTGGTGGTTCGCCCTTTTATTAAACTGGCACACCTTTGTATGCTGTTTATGGGCGTTACTGTGGATTCCATCCCTGTAATTGAAGACCTAAGCTAACGTACTTTAGACAGATTGCGCTACAATTCGCTATAGTGACGTTGTAATGCAATATTTTTGTAAATTTAAGGAGAACTTTTGGAGAGTAAACAGTTCAAACAATTTGTCTTGGACAAAATTGATGACTTAAAAGCTCGAGATGTCATCGAACTTGATGTTAAGGGAAAGTCCACAATCACTGATACCATGATTATTTGCTCAGGTAACTCCAAGCGCCATGTTGTTGCTATTGCGGAAAATCTGCAAGTTGAAATGAAACAGGCTGGACACGCACCGTTGAATATTGAAGGCAAAGATACCGGTGAGTGGGTTTTAGTGGATCTGGGCGATATCATCGTGCATGTAATGCAAGATGAAACCCGTGATTTTTACCAACTTGAAAAATTATGGGGCGAGTGAGTACAAACGCATGTATAGCGTGAGTTCTCCCCGCGGTTAAGCCCTTCACACTTATTATGTATACCGGGATGTTGTAATACGGTGAAAATTCAAATAGTCGCTGTGGGCACAAAGATGCCAGATTGGGTAACTCGGGGCGTGGAAGAATTTACGCGCCGCTTTCCCGGGGATTTCCCCGTGGTCTTCAACGAAATTGCAGCAGGAAAACGAGGTAAGAATGCCGATATACCGCGCATTCTGCAAAAGGAAGGCGAAGCCATGCTTGCCGCTGTTCCTAAAAACCACCGTATCGTGACCTTGGAAGTGACCGGAAAACCCTGGACCACCCCCCAACTCGCCAAACAACTTGAAAACTGGAAAATGGATGGACGGGACGTGAGTTTACTTATTGGTGGACCTGAAGGTTTGGCCCCTGCCTGCATT
>NZ_JBAHZB010000100.1:0-3520 GCF_036697315.1 Alteromonas sp. 14N.309.X.WAT.G.H12 | reverse complement strand
CCCCTTAGTACGTATAATCGTGGCTGAAAGCTTATACCGAGCCTGGTCAGTCACACAAAATCACCCGTACCACCGGGAATAACAATGGGCCGTAAAAGACAGACAATTCGCGATCATAGCGCCGAATCAAATCTCTTTGCCCGTCGGGCCGCCATTTCATTATTAATTGTTCTTGTCATGCTGGGGATTGTTGTCAGCAATCTTTATGTGCTGCAAGTAAAACAACATGACGTCTACCAAACCCGTTCTAACGGTAACCGTATTAAAGTGGTTCCCATCGCCCCCAACCGTGGGCTGATATACGACAGAAACGGCATTATTTTGGCCGAAAATCGTCCGGTATTCAGTTTAGAAGTGGTCCCAGAAGAAGTGGACGATTTGGATGAAACCCTGGCTGCGCTTTCCCGTTTAATGGGGATCACCGAAGAAGAAAAAGAGGATTTTCTGCGCACGTACCGTGGCCAACGACGCTTTAAACCTATTGCTTTGCGTACATCGCTCACCGAAGAAGAAGTCGCCCGATTTTCGGCCCAACAACACCGTTTCCCCGGGGTTTCCATAGAAGCCAGGTTGTCCCGCTACTATCCATACGGTGATGCCCTCACCCATGTGCTCGGTTATGTGGCTAAAATTAATAAAAAAGATCTGCAAAAATTAGTCGAAGCGGGGCAAGAAGCCAACTATGCCGCCACTTACGATATTGGCAAGTTAGGGATAGAGAAATATCACGAAGAAGAATTGCACGGACAAGTGGGCTATGAGCAAGTGGAAGTCAATAGTCAGGGGCGCATTATTCGTACGTTGAATATCGATCCGCCCGTCCCGGGTAAAGATATTGTGTTAAATATCGATTTGCCGTTGCAGTTGGCTGCCAAAGAATCCCTTGATGGTAAACGGGGAACCGTGGTTATTACCTCACCACAAACCGGTGGTGTGTTGGCACTGTATTCAAGCCCCAGTTATGATCCCAATTTATTTGTTCATGGCATTAGCCGAAAAAACTACGCTGAGCTAATAAATTCCAAAGATCGTCCGCTGATTAACCGCGCGACCCAAGGCCAATATCCACCGGCCTCCACCATAAAACCCTTACTGGGTTTAGTGGGTTTGGAAGAAGGTATCATCACCCCAGAAACAACCATCAATGACACCGGCCGTTATCAATTACCCAATGTGAGTCATGTTTGGCGAGACTGGCGCAAATGGGGCCATGGCAAGGTTAACGTAGTACGGGCTGTTACCGTTTCCTGCGATACGTTTTACTATGATCTCGCCTATAAACTGGGTATCGATAAAATCAGTGATGCCATGACCCAGTTTGGTTTTGGTGATTATACCGGTATCGATTTGTATGAAGAGTCTTCTGCCAATATGCCCAGTCGGGGATGGAAGCGGGCACGATTTAACCAGCCTTGGTATATCGGTGACACCATTCCGGTAGGCATAGGACAAAGTTTCTGGACCACCACCCCCATTCAATTAAATCAGGCAATTAATACGCTGATTAATCACGGTGAACGCTATGTCCCGCAAATTATGCGTGGAACCAAAAATAGCCAGGGCGAGGTGGATGTTTCGCCGCCGAAAACCATGCGTCCTATTTCCGTGGTTGATAAAGCAAACTGGGATCTGATGCTAGGTGCCATGCACGAGGTAAACCATGGAAACGAAGGCAGCGGAAGACATGCGTTCTCAGATGCGCCTTACCAGACTGGCGGAAAATCCGGTACGGCCCAACTCTTTTCCGTCGGCCAAAATGAATCCTATGACGCCGATAACGTCTCTGAGCGCCTCCGTGACAATGCGATGTTTGTCGCATTTGCCCCCTTTGAGAAACCGGAAGTGTCTGTCACCGTGGTAATAGAAAATGCCGGCGGCGGCAGCAGAAATGCCGCCCCAGTTGCCCGCCGGGTAATGGATTTTTATTTTCGTGATCATGCATTTATGCAGCCTGAGAGCGAACAATCAGATGACAACCAAACAGTAGGCACACCGTGAAGCGCACCACACTAAATCAGAATCAAACCACGTTTTTGCAACGTTTCCATGTTGATGGTTGGTTGCTGCTGGGTTTGTTGGTCCTAATGACGGTGGGTTTGTATACCCTTTATTCGGCATCAGGCCAAGACCCACTACAAATGGAAAGACAAGGCACGCGCCTGGTTATTGCCATGGGGGTAATGCTGTTTATGGCCCAAGTTCCCCCAATGGCTTATCGAAGGCTGTCCACCTATGCTTACGTCGCCGGTTTGGTGATGCTGATTGCCGTATTACTGTTTGGCGATGTAGGAAAAGGGGCGCAGCGTTGGCTGGATCTTAAATTCGTGCGTTTTCAACCGTCGGAGTTGATGAAACTGGCGGTGCCTATGATGGTGGCCTGGTATATCAGTAAGTTTCCCTTACCCCCCCGTTTGCTCCACATTGCTACTGGCTTCATTCTGGTTATGGTTCCCACCGTGCTCATCGCAAAGCAGCCCGATTTAGGCACCTCTTTATTAATTGCAAGTTCTGGGGTTTTTGCCATCTTTCTTGCGGGAATGAGCTGGCGACTTATTGCACTTTTAGCAACCATGGCCGGTGCTTTTGCCCCTATTATGTGGTTTTTCCTCATGCAGGATTATCAAAAGCAACGGGTCACCACCTTTCTTAACCCTGAGTCAGATCCTCTCGGTTCCGGCTATCACATCATCCAGTCCAAAATCGCCATAGGCTCTGGTGGTCTGGGAGGTAAAGGCTGGCTTCAAGGTACCCAGTCACAGCTTGAGTTTTTACCCGAGCGCCATACTGACTTTATATTCGCGGTATTTAGTGAAGAGTTTGGACTTATTGGTGTATTAGGACTACTGAGTATTTATCTGTTTATCATTATTCGTGGCCTTATCATTGCTAATCGGGCACAAGATGCCTACAGTAAACTTTTAGCCGGTTCCATCACCCTGACGTTCTTTGTTTATGTGTTTGTGAATATGGGTATGGTCTCCGGTTTATTGCCTGTGGTCGGCGTTCCCCTACCCTTGGTGAGTTATGGTGGCACATCGATGGTGACTTTAATGGCAGGGTTTGGCATTCTTATGGCTATCGGTACACAAAAACGATTCTTATCCCGATAAATGCGCACACAATTTTGGTTTTGTTTATTTTCTGCATTAATTCTGACGGGATGTCAGTCTAGCAGTGGCTATGCCCAGCAC
Source organism: Alteromonas sp. 14N.309.X.WAT.G.H12 (assembly GCF_036697315.1). Taxonomy (NCBI): domain Bacteria; kingdom Pseudomonadati; phylum Pseudomonadota; class Gammaproteobacteria; order Alteromonadales; family Alteromonadaceae; genus Alteromonas; species Alteromonas sp. 14N.309.X.WAT.G.H12. The sequence goes on along the minus strand of NZ_JBAHZB010000100.1, from coordinate 329 downwards.
AGCGACTCTGCCCCTACGTTTGTCTACGACGAACCTGCCTATACCAACGCAGAGCCTAAATATGAGCCCTACAAAGCCTTCAACAGTCGTCCCTATGAAGTATTGGGGACGCGATACTATCCGTTACAAACCGGCAAAGGCTATGAAGAAGTGGGATTCGCATCATGGTACGGCCAAAAATTCCACGGCCATTTAACCTCTAACGGCGAAACCTATGACATGTTCGCCATGACCGCAGCCCACAAAACCTTACCCTTACCTAGCTACGTAAAAGTCACCAATCTGGAAAATGGAAAAACCGCCATTGTGCGGGTAAATGACAGAGGCCC